>JBDIBE010000195.1:0-6366 GCA_039812785.1 Thermoanaerobaculia bacterium
GCCGTGCGCCGCGAAGTCGCCCGTCATCTTGTGGCGGAGGAGGTGGATCCGCTGGAGAGTCGAGAGGTAGGCGCCGCGCCAGATCGGGAGGTAGGGGCGGTGGTCCATCGGGTTCACCGACATCACCTTCCGGAGGCGGTTCGCGGGGAGGAAGGCGTAGATGCTCACCTCCGGCCGCTGGCGCGCGACCCAGTAGCGGGCCGTCTCGAAGCGGGTGTACGAGACGGTGCGGATGTCCTGGTCGGCGTTGTAGAGGAGGCCGCGCCGGCTCGCGAAGCCGGCCTTCCCCTTGGAGACGTACGGGACGAGCGGGTCGAGGACGAAGACGAGGTCCGCTCCCTTGCGGATCGCCTCGGTGAAGTTGGAGGTGCGCGTCACCGCGCCGTCGACGTAGTAGCGCTCCCCGATCTTCGTGGAGCCGAAGGCGGGGTTGATGCTGAGCGAGGCCTGGATCGCCCTGCTGACGGGGACGTCGTCGAGCCCCGGCTCGCCGAAGAGGACGTGCTCGCGGGCGTCCTGGTCCGTCGCGCCGACGTAGAGAGGCCGCGGCAGCTTCCGGAAGTCGTTCGTCGAGCCGGGCCGCGTGAAGAGGTAGCGGAGCATCGCCTCGTAGCCGTCGGCCTTGAAGGGGGCGGCGAGGAGGTCGCTGTAGTCGAGGACGAGGGAGGAGAGCGACGGGCTCGCCTTGAGGCGAAGGACGTCCGCCACGCTCGAGACGAGCCCGCGGACGGCGTTCTCGATCGGCGTCCGGAGCGCCGCGACGCTGAAGTGGGCGACCTTCAGGAGCGAGAGGTCGACGGCCGGGACCCGGTCGGACGGGTGCCCCGCGACCGCGGCCATGAACTCGTCCATCGAGTAGCCGTTCGCGAGGATCCCGGTGAGGACCGCCCCGGCGCTGATGCCGAAGTAGGCGTCGAAGGCGTTCATCGCCCCCTTCGGCAGGCAGTCCGAGAGGCACTTGAGCGCGCCCATCTCGAAGTAGAGCCCGGTGATCCCTCCGCCCGAGGCGCAGAGCGCGCGCTGGCCGACCCGCCGCGCCGCCGTCATCCGGACGATCTCGTCGGCGAGGAGGCGGCCGAGCTCCCCGGCCGGAGGCAGGTGCGGGCACCTGCGGTCGAGGTGGCAGACCGACGGGTCGCGGAGGACGCGGCCGACGCCCCTCGCGCCGAGCCGGCGGATCAGCTCGTCGACGCGGAGCGAGTCGGGGCCGGAGACGAGGGCGAGGATCCGGTGGAAGCCGTACCGGAGCTCGATGTCGGGCTCGGCGTCCATCAGGTCGAGGAGCCGGATCGTCTTCTCGAAGGCGTCCTCGAGGCGCCCGGCGGGCCCGGCGGCGCCGCGGAGATCGAGGAGGACGACGTTGAAGTACTCGTGGTGGAGCGCCTCGTGGGCCTCCACGGGGTCCTGGCGGAGGACGAAGCGGAACGAGGTGTCGCCGAGGCAGATCGCCGCGCTCCCTTCCTCGCGGCAGCGGAACGCCCCCGGGATCGCGGCGAGCGCCGCGAAGAGGCTGTCGGAGTGGCTCCGGCTCGGCGCGAAGTAGAGGACCTTCTTGCGCCGCGCCGGCCCGGCCGGGGACCGCTGGTCTGCCTTCGCCACCGTGGCACCTCCCGTCCCGCCCCGCGCGCGGGCCCCGCCCGGCGGCGACCCGGGCTCCCGCGTCCCGGAGGCCGACGCCCTTCTCGACGATCCGGACCGATCCGGACTGAATTTCCGTCTTTTGCCGCACTGCGTCAAGGCGAACTCGGTCCGGGGTCGCCGGGGAGGCCCGGGAACCCGCCTCGCCGGACCGTGTGAAACTACGGGCGAGGAGGATGCCCCGAAATGCCGACCGCTCGTGAACGTATCGCCCTGTGGGCCCGGACGCTCTACCAGGTGCTCGGGCAGAACCGCATCAGCCAGGTCGGGGTCGTGGTCACGACCGCGACGGGAATCTCGATGGTCTTCCTCTGGGTCATCGAGCTGCTGAGGGGCGGGCACGAGCATCCCTACGCCGGGATCCTGCTGTTCCTGATCCTCCCGGCCGTCTTCGTCGGCGGGCTCCTCCTGATCCCGCTCGGGATCGTGCTCCAGCTCCGGCGCAACCGCAGGGACGGGAAGGCGTTCGAGCCCCCGCCGCCGATCGACCTCTCGTCGCGGAAGATGCGCCGGGTCCTCACGTTCCTGGCGCTCGCGACGCTCGCGAACGCGACCCTCGTCGGCTTCGCCTCCTACAAGGGGCTCGAGGTGATGGACTCCGTCGGCTTCTGCGGCGAAGCCTGCCACACCGTCATGGCCCCGGAGCTCGCGGCGTACAGGGGCTCGCCCCACTCCCGCATCGGCTGCGTCGAGTGCCACATCGGGGCCGGCGCCTCCTGGTTCGTGAAGTCGAAGCTCTCCGGCACGCGGCAGGTCATCGCCGTCGCCCTGAAGACCTACTCGACGCCGATCCCCTCTCCGGTCCACCAGCTGCGCCCCGCCCGCGAGACGTGCGAGCAGTGCCACTGGCCGCAGCGCTTCACGGGCGACCGCGTCGTCGTGAAGAAGAAGTACGCCGAGGACGAGAAGAACACCGAGCTGACGACCGTCCTCGTCATGCACGTCGGCGGGCAGAACGCGCAGGGGAGCGTCGGCATCCACGGCCGGCACCTCGACGCCGGCTCGCGCATCAGCTACACGGCGATCGACGAGCGCCGCCAGGAGATCGCCCACGTCACCTACAGGGACGACTCCGGAAAGCTCGTCGAGTTCGAGAGCTCGGAGGTCAAGGCGACGCCCGAGCAGCTCGCGAAGGGCGAGTCCCGCTCCATGGACTGCGTCGACTGCCACAACCGGCCGACGCACGCCTTCGAGCTCCCGGGCCGCGGCCTCGACAGAGAGATCCGCTCCGGCTCGATCAGCCGCGACCTCCCGTTCGTGAAGAAGAAGGCGCTCGAGCTCCTCCAGGTGAAGTACCCGAGCCGCGAGGAGGCCACGAGGGCGATCGAGGGGGGGCTGAAGGCCTTCTACGCCTCGACGTACCCGGAGATCGCCGCCTCGAAGAAGGCGGAGATCGAGGCCGCCGTCAAGGGCGTGCAGTCCGTCTACCTCCGGAACATCTTCCCGGACATGAAGCTCGACTGGGGCTACCACCCGAACAACATCGGCCACGAGGACTTCAAGGGCTGCTTCCGCTGCCACGGCGGGAGCTTCGAGTCGAAGGACGGCAAGGCGATCTCCTCGGACTGCGAGGCCTGCCACCAGGTGCTCGCGATGGAGGAGGAGAACCCGGAGATCCTGACTCAGCTCGGCCTGAAGTAGCCGGCTGCCTGCCACGGGGACACGGCCCCCCGCGCCTGATGCGTTCGCATCAGGCGCGGGGGGCTTCTTCGTGTGAAGCTGATACGTCCTGCCGATGTTCCGGACCGCGGCCGGTCCGTATCATCGCCGGCCGTGACGGAGGTGACCTTGGGCGTTCCGCGTCCTGCCCGCTCGCGCCGCTGGGCGCGCCTCATTCCCCTCGCCGCTCTCCTCCTCTTCGGCCTCGCCCGCCCGCTCGCCGCGCAGGAGAACTCCGACTGCCTCTCCTGCCACTCCGACGACACGCTGACGAAGAAGCGGGCGGGGAAGACCGTCTCGCTCTTCGTCGACGAGAAGAAGCTCGCGAAGTCGGTCCACGACGGGGCCCCCTGCGTCGGCTGTCACTCCGCGCTCGCCGGCAAGGAGCTGCCGCACGACGAGACCGTCGGGACGCCCACCTGCGACTCGTGCCACGGCGAGATCGTGAGCCGCTACGCAGAAAGCCTCCACGGCAAGGCGGTGAAGAAGGGCGACCCGCTCGCGCCGCGCTGCTGGACCTGCCACGGCAGCCACGACATCGTGAAGGTGAAGGCGCCGGGCTCGCCGGTCCTGCCCCAGAAGGTGCCTTTCCTCTGCGGGAAGTGCCACCAGGAGGGGACGGCGGTCCAGCTCCAGCACGACATCCCGCAGGACCGGATCCTCGAGAACTACACCGAGTCGATCCACGGCGAAGGGCTCCTGAAGAAGGGCCTCACCGTCGCGGCGACCTGCGTCTCCTGCCACACGCCCCACTTCACGCTCCCGCACACCGACCCGCGCTCCTCGATCGCCCGCCGGAACATCGCGAAGACCTGCTCCGCCTGCCACGCGAACATCGAGCAGGTCCACCGAAAGGTGATCAAGGGCGAGCTCTGGGAGAAGGAGGAGCACGTCCTCCCCGCCTGCGTCGACTGCCACCAGCCGCACAAGGTCCGGAAGGTCTTCTACGACGCGGGGATGGCGGACGCGGACTGCCAGAAGTGCCACGGCCGCAAGGACCTGAAGGCGGCGGACGGCCGCTCGATGTTCGTCGACGCGGCCGAGCTCGGGGCCTCCCGCCACAAGGAGAAGCGCTGCTCGCAGTGCCACTCGGGCGCGACCCCCGGCCACGAGCGTCCGTGCGACACCCTGACGGCGAAGGTGAACTGCGGCTCCTGCCACGAGGGCGTCGTCCAGCAGTACGCGAAGAGCACGCACGGCAAGCTCGTCTTGAGGGGCGACCCGAACGGCCCGGCGTGCGTCGAGTGCCACGGCACCCACGGAGTGAAGGGCCGCGCGGACGCCTCCTCGCCGACCTACCCGCGGAACGTCCCGAAGCTCTGCGCCAAGTGCCACCGCGAGGGGGAGAAGGCCGCGCGGCGCTACACGGGCGAGCAGCACCAGATCATCGAGAACTTCACCGAGTCGATCCACGGCAAGGGGCTCCTCGACAGCGGCCTCGTCGTCAGCGCGACGTGCACGTCGTGCCACACGGCGCACAGCGTCCTCCCCGCGAAGGACCCCGAGTCGTCCGTGAACCCGGAGCGGCAGCCCGACACCTGCGGGCGCTGCCACAACGGCGTCGAGGAGAAGTTCAAGAAGAGCATCCACTCCCGCCTGGTCTCGAAGTCGGACAAGCCGCTGCCGGTCTGCGAGGACTGCCACTCGGCCCACACGATCCGGCGGACCGACGAGGTGGGCTTCAAGCTGAACGTGATGTCCTCCTGCGGCAAGTGCCACAAGGACGTCACCGAGAGCTACTTCGACACGTTCCACGGGAAGGTGTCGCAGCTCGGCTACGGCAAGACGGCCAAGTGCAACGACTGCCACGGGGCGCACGACATCCTGCCCCCCTCCGACCCGGCCTCGCACCTCTCGCGCGAGAACGTCGTCAAGACGTGCCAGCAGTGCCACCCGGGCGCGACCCGCCGCTTCGCGGGGTACCTCTCCCACGCGACGCACCACGACAAGGACAAGTACCCGATCCTCTTCTTCACGTTCTGGGGGATGACGGCGCTCCTCGTCGGGACCTTCACGATCAGCGGCATCCACACGCTCCTCTGGCTCCCGCGCGCGCTGAAGATGCGGCGCGAGCTGAAGGCGGAGGAGGCCGCGCACCACGCGCCCGGGGCGAAGGAGCTCGAGTTCATCCGGTTCACGCGCCTCGAGCGCGGCATGCACATCAGCCTGATCGTCGCCTTCATCACGCTCGCGCTGACGGGGCTCACGCTCAAGTTCTCCTTCACGCCCTGGTCCCGGGTCCTCTCGAAGGCCTTCGGCGGGTTCGAGGGCGCCGGGTTCCTCCACCGCGCCGCGGCGTGCCTCATGTTCGCGATCTTCGTGACGCACGTCGTCGACGTGCTGCGCCGGAAGAAGCGCGAGGGCCGGAGCTGGAAGGAGATGCTGACCGGGCCGACGACGATGATGCCGACGCTGAAGGACGCGAAGGACATCGGCGGCACGATCAAGTGGTTCCTCGGCATGGGCCCGCGGCCCCAGTACGGCCGCTTCACCTACTGGGAGAAGTTCGACTACTTCGCCGTCTTCTGGGGCGTCTTCGTCATCGGGTCGACGGGGCTGCTGCTCTGGTTCTCCGAGCAGATGACGAGGCTCCTGCCCGGCTGGCTCATCAACGTCGCGACGATCATCCACAGCGACGAGGCGCTCCTCGCCGTCGGGTTCATCTTCACGATCCACTTCTTCAACACCCATCTGAGGCCCGAGAAGTTCCCGATGGACATCGTCGTCTTCACGGGCCGGATGTCGGTCGAGGAGCTCAAGCGCGACAAGCCGGCGGAGTACGAGGCCCTCGTCGCGAGCGGCAAGCTCGAGGAGAACCTCGGCGAGCCGTACCAGCCCGTCGTCCTCCGCGCGATCCGGTTCTTCGGATGGACGGCCCTCACGATCGGGTTCCTGACCGTCCTCTGGATCATCTACGCGATGCTCTTCGCCTACAGGTAGAGCGCCGCTCCGCCCCGGGGCCCCGCGCCCCGGGGCGGAGCGCGGGCGTTGACGCGGCCGGTCCCGCGAGTACGATGCCCGCGTGAGCCGCCGCGTGCCCGTCGTCGTGCGTGCCGCCGCGCGGGCCGG
>JBDIBE010000196.1:0-6356 GCA_039812785.1 Thermoanaerobaculia bacterium
CGTCACGGAGCGCGAGGGGTCTCCCGCGGCCGTGACGAGGTTCGGGAAGAGGGCGAGGCCGAAGAGCGCCACGAGCCCCGCGATGACGCCCGCCGAGGAGAGGAAGGCGAGGCCCGGCCGGTCGCGGTAGAGGCAGCGCGGGATGTTCGCCACGGCGAGGATCGTCCCGACGACGACGACGAGCGCCCACGGGAACCGGCGGAAGTTCTCGGTGGCCCGGGGGATGAAGGCGACCGTCGCGACGGTCGTGAGCATGAAGAGGACCATGAAGAGGCCCCAGGAGCGCCACATCCACTCGCGGAGGCGCTGCTGAAAGTCCCCTTCGGTCTTGAGGTAGAGGAAGAGCCCTCCGTGCATCGCGAAGAGTGCGACGGTCATCGCGCCGACGAGGAGCGGGTAAGGGCCGAGCTGGTCGATCACCGAGCCGGTGACGTTCCCCTGCGCGTCGATCGGCACGCCGAGCATCGCGTTCCCGACGGCGACGCCGAAGAGGAGCGTCGCGGCGGCCGAGCCGGCGAAGAAGGCCCAGTCCCAGAACCGGCGCCAGCCAGGGGAGGCCATCTTCGAGCGGAACTCCATCGAGACGGCGCGCGAGATGAGCGCGACGAGGAGGAGCATGAAGGCGGTGTAGAAGCCCGAGAAGACCGTCGCGTAGGCCTCGGGGAAGGCCGCGAAGAGGGCGCCGCCGAACGTGACGAGCCAGACCTCGTTGCCGTCCCAGAGCGGACCGATCGAGTTCATCGAGACGCGCCGCTCGTGGTCGGTCCGCGGGACGAAGGGGTGGAGGATTCCGACTCCCAGGTCGAAGCCGTCGAGGATCGCGTAGCCGCAGAGGAGGACCCCTTCGAGGACGAACCAGGTCACGCAGAGCGCTTCGTACGACATCGCCGCCTCCTCAGCCGTCCGCCCGCTCGCCGTCCGTCATCCGTCCCTCGTGGACGGCGCGGAGGGCGGCGGCCTCGAGCATCCCCTCGCGGCTCCCGGAGGCGTGCGGCGGCGCCTCGTCCGGCCCGTGCTTGATCTTCCGGTCGAGGACGAAGACCCAGACGGCGCCGAGGGCGAGGTAGATGAAGCCGAAGGCCACGAGCGAGCCGAGCACCTGGCTCGCCGCCACGTTCGGGCTCGCGGCCGCGAGCGTCCGAAGCCCGAGGCGCTCGTCGTAGGCGACCCGGCCGTCGGGGCCGGTCACGACGTCCGTGCCGTCGGCGGACCACGACACGGGCGGGTGGACGATCCAGGGCTGCCGTCCGACCTCCGCCGCGACCCAGCCGAGCTCGTTCGCGGCGATCGGCAGGACGACGGCCGGGACGAAGAGCCAGAGGAGCCAGCGCGTCTGGTAGAGCGTGCCGCGCCACCTCAGGAACGAGGCGAGGAGCGTCAGGCCGATGAAGGCCATGCCGAGAGCGACCATGAGGTGGTAGCTCTGGAAGCTGATCCCGACGGGAGGCCGGTCCTCCGGGCGGAAGCGATCGAGGCCGACGACCGAGGCGCGCGGGTCGCCATGGAGGAGGAGCCCGAGCCCGCCCGGGACGGCGACGCCGTACCGCACTTTCTCTGCGGCGTCGTCGGGGAATCCGAAGAGGTGGAGGTCGGCCGGCCCGGTGACGTAATGCCCCTCGAAGGCGGCGAGCTTCGCGGGCTGGTGGCGGTAGACGCTCCCGGCCTGCCCGTGGCCGGAGACGAGCATGGCGAGCGCGGAGACGGTCGCGAGGGCGAGGCCGCCGTCGAAGGAGCGGCGCGCGAACTCGCCGTGCTTCCCCTTCAGGAGGTACCACGCAGCGATCGACATGACGAAGAACGCGCCGACGAGGAAGGCGCCGATCCAGACGTGGACGAGGCGGTGGACGCTCGACGGGTTGAAGACGAGCGCCCAGAAGTCGACGATCTCGGCGCGCAGGACGGGCTCCCCGTCCCTGAGGAGGGGCACGCCGTTCCTGAGGACCGGCACGACGTGATGGCCGGCGGGGGTCTGCTGCCAGCTGTTGGCGACGACGATCCAGACCGAGGAGAAGATCGACCCGAGGGAGACCATGAGCGTCGCGAAGAAATGCATCTTCGGCCCGACGCGGTCCCACCCGAAGACGAGGAGAGCGAGGAAGCCCGACTCGAGGAAGAAGGCGAAGATCCCTTCCGCGGCGAGCGCCGAGCCGAAGACGTCGCCGACGAAGCGGGAGTAGGTCGCCCAGTTCGTCCCGAACTGGAACTCCATGACGATGCCCGTCGCGACGCCGATCGCGAAGTTGAGCGCGAAGACCTTCGTCCAGAAGCGGGCCGCGGTCTCGTAGATCGGCTCCTTCGTCGCGAGGTACCACGCCTCGAGCCAGACGAGGACGACGCCGAGGCCGATCGTCAGCGGCGGGAAGATGTAGTGGAAGCCGATGCTGACGGCGAACTGGATCCGGGAGAGGGTGACGGCGTCCATGGGCACCTCCGTGGCGAAACGGCCGGAGGGAGTATCACCCCCTCCGGCCGGCGCTCCTCAGCAGCCTCCCTGGACCTTCTTGACCTTCTTCGGCGCCTTCGTGCCGGCCGCGGCCTCGGCCTTCACCATCTCCGCGAGCGTCGTGCGGGCCTGCTCGCGGAACTGCTCGACGACGGGGGCGTAGCGCCCCTCGCCGACGGGAAGCGCGGGGGAGAGAACGGTCCCGGCGAACTCGGGCCAGCCTCCCGCGAGGATCGCCACGTTCTCCGTGCCGGTCTCGACGAGGAGGTAGGCGGCCGTGCGGGCCTCGGCCTCGGTCTCGGCGACGAGGACCTTCTTCACCTTCCGCGGCGAGAGCGTCGCGCGCCACTCCCGCGAAAGGACGTCGCCCGCGGGGATCGCGACGGCTCCGGGGAGGGGCGCGGCCTTCCGCGCCGCCTCGGGGCGGAGGTCGACGACGCGCGTCTTCGTGTCGCGGTCGACGATCCGGAAGGCGAGCTCGTCGGGGCTCATCGCCTTGACGGCGTGAGGCGGCTGGTAGCCGGGGGCGGAGACCTCGGCCACGAGGCGCGCCTTGCGGTCGGGGAGGGCGGCGCCGAGGGCGGCGACGGCAAGGAGGACGATCGCGCCGGCCGCGTGCTTCCGCCGCGAGAAGAGCCGCGAGGGGGCCGTCTCGGGGGCGATCTTCCGCTCGACGATCCCTCCGACGGCGAAAGCAGCGAGCGCCACGACGGTGAGGAGGAGGACGAAGACGCCGGGGGAGACGTGGAGGGCGTCGGTGACCTTCAGGGGCCCCATCGCGGTGGAGTCGGCGAAGGCGGCCAGGCGCGGGAAGAGCTCCGCGTAGCCGAGGACGCCGAGGGCGCTCCCGGCGACGAAGGCCATCGCGTCGACCTTCCCGATCGCCACGGCGCAGACGCTCGTCCCGGGGCAGAAGCCCCCGAGGAGGAAGCCGAGACCCATGATCACGCCGCCGACGATCGCCGGCTTCATCCAGGTGGGGTTCACGAAGATGACGTTCAGGTCGAGGAGCCCGGCCGCGCCGAGGAGGAGGACCCCCGTGGCGGCCGTCACCGCCGCCGTGAAGAAGACGCGGAGGACGGTGAGGTCGTAGCCGTAGAAGACGCCGGCGAGGCGGCGCGACGAGGAGAACCCCGCCTGCTCGAGGACGAAGCCGAAGAGGAAGCCGATCGCGAGCGCGACGACGAGGTTGAGGGAGTCGGAGATCAGGTCGGGGACGAACGGGCCCATCGCGTCACCTCTCCGTCTTCCCGGCGAGCCAGAGGCCGCGGGTGAACCACGCGAAGACGAAGCCGGTGCCGAAGATGGCGAGCATCGTCACGAAGCCGGCGACGGAGAGGACGGCCATGCCGCTCAGCGCCGCGCCGCTCGTGCAGCCGCGCGCGAACTGGGCGCCGGCGCCGAAGAGCGCCCCGCCGGCGACGGCCCAGAGGAGCCGCGCCCTCACCGAGACGCGGGGGCCGCGCTCGGTGACGAGCTTCAGGCGGTCGGAGGCGAGGCCGGAGACGAAGGCGCCGATGAGGACGCCCGCCACCTCGAAGACGAGCCACGCCTTGAGCGGGCTCTCGTGCCCCTCGCCGACGTACTTCGAGTAGAAGGGGCTCGCGGCGGCGTGCGCCGGGGCGACGGCATTCACCGCCGCGACGACGACGTCCTTCACGGCGCCGCTCGCGCCGAGGCCGCGCCCGGTGATGAAGATCGTCAGCAGGAGGACGAGCCCCAGGAGGAAGCCCGCCAGGTAGGGGTTCATGTACCGGTCTTTCATCGGGTCCTCCTCAGCGGGCGGCCGTGGCGGCCTCGGGGGCGCCGCCGGGGACGCCGGCGGCGGGCGCCTCGGGAGCGGCATGGGCGTCGTCGTCGGGGAAGTCCTCCCAGCCCGTCACCATCGCCTTCAGGTTCGAGGTGAGCGTGTGCCCCGTCGTCGTGAGGTAGAGGTGCGCGGCGAGGAACGCGAGGAGGGCGAAGGCGCCCGCCGTGTGCGCGAGCGCGATCGGCGCGAGCGCGTTCACGCCGAGCGAGAGGACGTCGTGCTTCTGGGGGTAGCGGAAGAACATGTAGAGGAGCCCGGACGTCACGACGACCGGGATGACGAGGAGCTTGAGCCCCGCGTAGGTCAGCTTCTGGAGCGGGTTCAGCTTCAGCTGGCGCGTCTTGCGGGTCGGGTGCGGCGCGTCGCGGAAGATCCCGAAGAGGTAGTACTCGGCCTGCGCGCGGAGGTTCGTCCACGTCGGGACGTACTGCCTCCACTCGTCCGTCGTGAAGTGCCAGAAGATCGCGAAGGCGATCAGGACGAGGAAGCCCGTCGCCGCGGCGTTGTGGAAGCGGACGGCGGCCTCGTAGCCGAAGAAGCCGTAGGAGCCGTGGATCTCGAAGCCGGTGACGGCGAGGAAGATGATGAGGAGCGCCTGCGTCCAGTGCCAGAACCGGCCGAACGCGGGGTAGATGAACTCTCGCTTCACGACTTCCCTCCGTCGCGCTTCCGCGCGAACCAGACCCTCATTCCTCCGTGGACGAAGACCCCCGCGACCGTCGCGAGGAGAAGGGCGCTCCCCAGCCCGTCGAGGAGGCGGCTGCGGTCGCGTCCCGGCATGTAGAAGCCGCCCAGCGACGCGAGCCGGCCTCCCTCGCGCGTGTGGCACTCGGCGCACGACACGGCCTTCTCCTTCGGGGAGACCATGTGGTTCACGGGCCAGTTCATGACGGTGTCGGCGAAGCCGTAGGAGCCGCTGAAGGGGAGGCCGACCTCCTTCATCCCGGCCTCGGCGGCCCTCGCCCAGTCGAAGTCGCCCCAGTAGCCGCCGTCCCCCGGCGTCGCGGAGAAGAGCTTCGGCTGGATCAGCGTCCGGTTCTTCGTGTCGTAGATCTGCCTGGCCCGGTGCCGCTTGAGGGGGACGATCTTCGCCTCGGGGTCGTCGTAGTCGCCGAAGAGCGGGTTCAGCTCGAGGGGCTTCGCAGGGTCGAACGTCTCGCCGAGGAGGTAGTGCGAGGCCGTCCCGTCGAAGAACGCGTACTCGGGCTTCACGTGCCGGCCCCACGTGAAGGTCCCCTTGATGGACATGTAGACGTGGTCGCCGTTCGCGTCCTCCTCCTGGTACGGCTTGCCGTCTCGCAGCTTTCCGGCGGTCGACCAGTCCCACGTCAGCTTCGTCGCGTTGACCTTCGCGTACTCGGGGATGTGGCACGCCTGGCAGGAGACCTTGTAGCCGTGCTTGTTCAGGAGGTCGTCCTCGTGCGGGAGGGCGGTGTGGCACGTCTCGCACTCGACGCGGTTGCGGTTCATCGAGGAGAGCGAGTAGGCCTTGCCGAGCATCTGGTGCTTCTCGGCCGTGTGGCAGTCGACGCAGGCCAGGTCGCCGCCGTCCGTCCCCATGTGGACGTCGACGTCGCGGGTCGTGTCGAACATCGCCGTCTCGAGGTCGCCGTGCTTGACGTTGTTCCCGCCGCCGCCGAGGAAGTGGCAGGTGCCGCAGTTCTCGCGCTTCGGGCGTCCCACCTTCTGGGCCACGAGGGCGAGATCGAGACCGTCCGCGGGCATCCCGGCTCCGCCGACCTTCTTCGCGTAGGTGCCGCCGTTGTCGTGGCAGGCGAGGCAGTCGACGTTCATCGGGTCGTCGAAGTCGAACGACGCGTCGGCCCAGCCGTAGCCGGCGTGGCACTTGTCGCAGCTCTGCTGGCTCCCGGCGACGCCGATGCAGAAGTTGTTCAGGACGTTCTTCTTGCCGACCGCCCGGATCCCCTTCCCCTCGACGTACTCGAGACGCTGCCAGTTCCAGTGCGAGGAGGCCATCACCTCCTTGTGCCGCTCGTTGTGGCAGGAGATGCAGGCCGCCGTCACCTCCTGCGGCTTCCGGAAGGGGCCCTTGAGCTGGGAGAAGAGCGCGTGGTCGACCGACGGCTTCTCCTTCTTCCGGTA
>JBDIBE010000197.1:0-6353 GCA_039812785.1 Thermoanaerobaculia bacterium
AAGAAGGAGCGGCGGCGGCAGGCCGAGACGGCGCTCGGCGTCGTCGGCCTCTCCGACCGGATGGACCACTACCCGAGGCAGCTCTCGGGCGGGCAGGAGCAGCGCGTCGCCATCGCGCGCGCCATCGCGACCGACCCGGCGCTCCTCGTCGCCGACGAGCCGACGAGCGACCTCGACGCGAAGTCGGGCGAGGAGATCCTCGTCCTCCTCGAGCGGCTCCACCACGAGTTCGGCAAGACGATCGTCATGGTGACGCACGACCCGAAGGCCGCCGCGCGCGCCCACCGGCTCGTCCACCTCGACAAGGGGGTCCTGAAGGAGGACGTCCGGGCGAAGGAGGCGGCCGGCGAGATCGGCGTCGCCGCCGCCGCGGCGATCGCCGCCGGCAAGTAGGGCGATGAAGATCCTCCCGCTCGTCCTGAAGAACCTCCTCCGGAAGAAGACGCGCTCGGCGCTGACGATCGCCTCGATCGTCCTGCCGCTCTTCGTCATCTGCCTTCTCGGGACGCTGCTCCAGGCCCTGGAGGCCGACCCCTCCGGCGGGAAGGGGATGTACCGGCTCATCGTCCGGCACAAGGTCTCGATCACGAACTGGCTCCCCGGCGCCTACGACCCGAAGATCCGGACGCTCCCCGGCGTGACGGAGGCCGTGCGGATGCAGTGGTTCGGCGGGTCGTACATCGACCAGTCGGCGAAGAACCAGTTCGCCCGCTTCTCCGTCACCGACGTCGACCGCTTCCTGCGCGTCTACGACGAGGTGAAGGTCGTCGAGGGGAGCGAGGCCGACTGGGTCGGCGACCGCTCCGGCCTCCTCGTCGGACGGCAGCTCATGAAGCGCTACGGGTGGCGCCTCGGGCAGAAAGTCTCCTTCAAGGGGGACATCTACCCGGTCACGCTCGAGCTGACGATCCGCGCCGTCTTCGCCGGGCCCGACGAGAGCGGCGTCTACTTCCACCACGCCGCCGTCGAGGAGGCCCTCCCGCGCGTGAAGGGCTACGTCGGCTGGTACTGGCTGAAGACGGGCTCCGTCGCCGACACCGAGCGGATCCCGAAGCAGATCGACGCGATGTTCGAGAACTCCTCCGCGCCGACGCGGACCGAGACGGAGAAGGAGTTCCAGAGCATGTGGGTCTCGATGCTCGGGAACGTGAAGCTCCTCGTCGGCTCGATCACGACGATCATCGGCGTCGTCATCCTCCTCATCGCGGCGAACACGATGGCGATGGCGGCGCGCGAGAGGGTCACCGAGATCGCCGTCCTCCGCGTCCTCGGATTCACGAAGGAGAAGGTCCTCGGGCTCGTCCTCGGCGAGAGCTTCGCCCTCTCGCTCATCGGGGGCGGGCTCGGCCTCGGCCTCTTCGTCCTCCTGCTGCCGGGCTTCCGCGAGGGGCTCGTGAACTCCCCGATGGGGGCCTTCGCCGCCGGGATCCGGCTCTTCCCCGAGGTCCTCCTCCTCGGCTTCGGCGTGACGGTCGCGGTCGGCCTCTTCGCCGGCCTCGTGCCGGCGATCCGCTCGGCCGAGCGCCCGATCACGGAGGGGCTCCGCCAGGTCGCATGAAGTTCCTCCCCTACGTCCTGAAGAGCCTCTTCCGCAAGAAGACGCGCTCGGTCCTGACGATCCTCTCGATCGTCCTCCCCTTCTTCGTGATCTGCGTCCTCGGGACGCTCCTCGCGACGCTCGACGCCGACCCGTCGGGCGGCAGGGGGATGTACCGCCTCATCGTGAGGCACCGGGTCTCCCTCGCGAACTTCATCCCGGAGGCCTACCGCGAGCGGATCGCACAGCTCCCCGGCGTGGAGGAGGTGACGGTCCTCAACTGGTTCGGCGGGACGTACAAGGACAACCGCCCGGAGAACATGTTCGCCCGCTTCGGCTGCGAGCCGGACCGCCTCATGGGTATCTTCGACGAGGCGACGATCGTCGCCGGCAGCGAGGCCGACTGGACCTCCGACCGGAGCGGCGTCCTCGTCGGCGAGCGCCTCGCGAAGCGCTACGGCTGGAAGCTCGGCGACAGGTTCGCCCTCCAGGGCGACTTCTTCCCGACGCGCCTCGAGCTGACGGTCCGCGCGGTCTACCGCGGGCCCGACGAATCGGGCGTCTACTTCGACCGGAAGCTGATCGAGGAGGGGGTCCCCTGGGCGAAGGGGCAGGTCGGGACGTTCTGGATCAAGGCCGCGTCGCCCGAGGCCGTCCAGCGGCTCCCGCGCGAGATCGACGCGATGTTCGAGAACTCGTCCTTCCCGACGAAGACGGAGACGGAGAAGGAGTTCCAGAACGGCTTCGTCTCGATGCTCGGGAACGTGAAGGCCGTCGTCACCGGGATCTCGACCGCGATCGCCCTCGTCATCCTCCTCATCTCGGCGAACACGATGGCGATGGCCGCCCGCGAACGGGTCGTCGAGATCGCCGTCCTCCGGACGCTCGGCTTCGGCAGGCCGCTCATCCTGACGCTGATCCTCGCCGAGAGCCTCCTCCTCTCCGCCACCGGCGCGTTCGTCGGCCTCGGCCTCTTCCGGCTCTCGTTCCCCGGCCTGAAGGAGGGGCTCCTCAGCTCGCCGATGGCCGGCTTCGCCGCGGGGATGCAGCTCTTCCCCGAGGTCCTCGCCGCGGGGATCGCCGTGACGCTCCTCGTCGGCCTCGTCGCCGGGATCGTCCCGGCCGTCCGCTCCGCCCGCCGCTCCATCCCCGACGGCCTCCGGCAGGTCGGCTAGAGAGGAATCGAACGTGCTGTCGATACCGCTGAAGTACAACGTCCGGAACCTCTTCGTCCGCAAGGTGACGACGACCCTCACCGTCCTCGGCATCGCCCTCGTCGTCGCCGTCTTCCTCTGCGTCATGGCGCTCGGCGAGGGGCTGACGGCCGTCTTCACCGCGTCGGGGTCGGAGAAGAACGTCCTCGTCCTCCGGCAGAACTCGCAGTCGGAGCTCCAGTCTGGGATCTCGCGCGACCAGGCGCCGCTCGTGAAGGCGCTCCCCGGCATCGAGAAGGACGCGGACGGCAAGCCGCTCGTCTCGGCCGAGCTCGTCGTCGTTCTCAACCTCGACAAGCGGGACGGCGGCTCCTCGAACGTCACGATCCGCGGCGTCGAGGAGAAGGGGATGACGCTCCGCCCCGGGATGCGGCTGACCGAGGGGCGGGCGTTCGTACCGGGGACGTCGGAGGTCATCGTCGCCGAGAGCGTCGCGCGGCGCTTCAAGGGGGCCGAGCTCGGCCAGGAGATCCGCTTCGGCGCCTACCGCTGGAAGGTCGTCGGGCACTTCGACGCGGGCGGCACCGCCCCCGACAGCGAGATCTGGACCGACACCGAGGGGATGATCAACACGTTCCAGCGGGGCGGCTACTCGTCGATCCTCGCGCGGACGACGGATCGCGCCGCGCGCGACCAGTTCGTCGCGGCGCTGGCCGGCGACGCGCGCCTCGCCCTCGACGGCAAGGTCGAGAGGGCCTACTACGACGAACAGACGGCGACGGCCGCGCCGATCAAGTTCCTCGGCGTCTTCGTCGGCGTCGTCATGGCGATCGGCGCCTGCTTCGGCGCGATGAACACGATGTACGCCGCCGTCTCCGCCCGGACGCGCGAGATCGCGACGCTCCGCGCCCTCGGCTTCTCGCGATTCTCGATCCTCGTCTCCTTCGTCCTCGAGTCGATCGCGCTCTCGTTCCTCGGAGGCGTCGCCGGCTGCGCCCTCGCGTTCCTCCTCGTGAAGCTCGCCCTCTCGGGCGTGACCGGGACGACGAACTTCGCGACGTTCGCCGAGGTCGTCTTCGCGTTCCGCCTCACGCCGGCGCTCCTCGCGACCGGGATCGCCTTCTCCCTCGTGATGGGCTTCTTCGGCGGCCTCTTCCCGGCGGGGCGCGCGGCCTTCACGAAGATCACCGCGGCGCTCCGGCAGGTGGGGTGAGGCCGGGAGAGCCCCTGCCTCAGGCCAGCGGCCCGACCTCCCTCTCGACGTCCTCGAGGACCTCGCACGACTTCACGAGGGCATTCATCGTCGTGTGGTCGGGGTAGAGGGGGCGGTCGACGTCGAGGTGGTCGACGTGCCGCCTCACGACGCGCCGCGCCGCCGCGACGCCTCGCCCGTTGCCGAAATCGCGGAAGTCGAGCGCCTGGGCGGCCGCCATCAGCTCGATGCCGAGGACGCCGTAGGCGTTGTCGAGGATCTGCCCGTTCTTGATGGCGGTGTTCATCCCCATCGAGACGAAGTCCTCCTGGTCGGCCGCGGCCGGGATCGACTGGATCGAGGCCGGGGTCGAGAGGATCCGCTGCTCGACGATGAGCGTGTCGGCCGTGTACTGCGAGAGCATGAGGCCCGAGAACATCCCGGCGCCCTTCGTCAGGAAGGCGGGGAGGCCGACGGAGAGCGCCGGGTGGTTGAGGCGGTTGAGCCGCCGCTCGGAGAGGACCGAGACCATGGTCACGGCCGCCCCGACCATGTCCATCGGGAGCGAGACGGGCGTCCCCTGGAAGTTCGCGCCGGTGAGCGTGAGGCGCGCCTCGGGGAGGAAGATCGGGTTGTCGCCGACGCCGTTCAGCTCCGTCTCGACCTGGGCGCGGGCGTAGGCGAGGGCGTCGTGCGCGGCGCCGATGACCTGCGGCGTCGAGCGCATCGAGTAGGCGTCCTGGACCTTCGTCTTGATCTTCCCCGTCAGGAGGTCGCTCCCCTCGACGCACTTCATGATCGCCTTCGCCGAGCGGACCGCGCCCCCGAAGCCGCGCAGCTGGTGGAGCCGCACGTCGTACGGCTTGAAGTTCGCGAAGAGCGCCTCGAGCGACATCGCGCAGGCGATCTCGGCCTGCCGCAGCCATCGGTCGATGTCCCAGACGTGGATCGCGCTCATCGCCGTCAGGAGGTTCGAGCCGTTGATCGTCGCGAGGCCGTCGCGCGCCATGAGCCCCGGGACCTCGATTCCCGCCCGCTCCATCGCGACGCGGCCCGGGAGCCTTTCGCCCCGGTACGTCGCCTCCCCCTCGCCGAGGAGGAGGAGGGCGATCTGCGACATCGGCGCGAGGTCGCCGCAGGCGCCGACGGAGCCCTTCTGGCAGACGACGGGCGTCACGCCCCGGTTGAGCATCTCGACGAGCGTCTGCGTGATGACGGGCCGGCAGCCCGAGTTGCCGTGGGCGTGGACGTTGACCCGCCCGGCCATCGCGCCCCGCACGTATTCCTCGGGCGCGGGGTCGCCGATGCCGGCCGCGTGGTTGTAGATGAGGTAGCGCTGGAAGTCCTTCACCTGCTCGTCGGTCAGGACGACCTCGGAGAACTCGCCGATCCCCGTGTTGACGCCGTACATGATCTCGTGGGCGTCGATCTTCTCCTCGAGGACCGCGCGGCAGGCCCGGATCCGCTCGAGCGCCTCGGGGGCGAGCTCGACCTTCTCGCCGTGGCGGGCGATACGGACGAGGTCGGGGACGGTCAGCGAGCTTCCGTTGAGGACGATGGCCATGCGTGGGCTCCCCTTCCGCCGGCGGGCTCTGCGCGCGCCGGGCCATCGGCCATTATGCGGCGCGGAAGGCCTTCAGCGGGACGCGCGGAGGGGCGGCGCGGGCGCGCTCCGCCAGCTCGAGAACTCGAAGCGCATCTCGCGCCGGAAGGGGAGGAACATCCCCGCCGTCGCCCGGATCCCGATCTCCTCGCGGCAGGGGGCCCAGGCGCCGGGGCCCACCTCGCGGGTCTCGTAGAGGAGCCGGACCCCCTGGAGGTTGAGGAGGGCGCCGCCGAGGACCTTCACCGGCTCCGTCAGGCGCCCCTCGATCTTCCGCACCTGCACCTCGGCGACGTCGATCCAGGTCCTCCCCGAGAAGGAGTTGAGGACGCGGTCGCGGATCGTCTTCGCGGGGAGCCCCGGCTTCGGGCGGAACTCGACGACCCACGTCGGCCGCCCGTCGAGGAGCTCCTCGCCGAGGAGGCGGAAGTCGAGGCGGTGGTGGAGGTCGAGGAGCGGGACGCGGCCCGACATCAGCTCCTCCTCGTCGCTCCTCTCACCCCCTTTGCCCGCCGAGGCCCGGCGCTTCTCGTCCTCCCGCAAGGAGTCCTTCCGCTCGTCCTCCGTCGCCGGGCGCCCGTCGACCTCGAGGAGGTCGCGGCGGACGACGCCGCGGCCGTCCATGACGACGGCGTAGCGGCGGCGCCGTGTCTTCTCCGGCCTCCCCGCGGCGTCGAGGTCCGTCTCGACCTCGATCCGCTCGAAGGCGACGCGCCCGGCGCCGACCTCGCCCTCGCGCTGGCGGACCGCCGCCTCGAAGACGATGGCGTCGACGTCGGCCGGCGACGGCGCGGGCGCGGCCCCGAGGAGAGCGAAGCCCCCGAGGACGAGGCCCGCGCGCGCGGCCAGGTCTCGGATCACGGCACG
>JBDIBE010000198.1:0-6339 GCA_039812785.1 Thermoanaerobaculia bacterium
GCGGGAAGCGCATCCGGTTCTCGAGGGAGCCGCCGCAGGCGTCGTCGCGGCGGTTTGCGAGAGGAGAAAGGAACTCGTGCAGGAGGTAGCCGTGGGCGGCGTGGAGCTCGACGACGCGGAAGCCCGAGGCGAGGGCGCGGCGGGCGCCGGCGGCGAAGGCGTCGGCGATCCGGTCCATACCGGCCTCGTCGAGGGGCTCGGGCGCCTGCCATCCCTCGTCGAACGGGACGGCGCTCGGGGCGAAGATCGGCGTCCAGCCGCCGCGCTCGCGGGTCGCCGGGCCGCCGCCGTCCCACGGGCGGAGCGTCGAGGCCTTGCGGCCCGCGTGCGCGAGCTGGATGCCGGGGACGGAGCCCTGCGCCGCGATGAAGGCGGCGATCCGAGCGAGGGGCGCAACCTGGGCGTCGTCCCAGATCCCCAGGTCCTGCGGGCTGATCCTCCCCTCGGGCGAGACCGCCGTCGCCTCGGAGAGGACGAGGCCGGCGCCGCCGATCGCGCGGGCCCCGAGGTGGACGAAGTGCCAGTCGTTCGCGAGGCCGCCCTCGGCCGAGTACTGGCACATCGGGGCGACGCCGACGCGGTTCGGGAACGTGACGGAGCGGAGGCGAAAGGGCGTGAAGAGCGCCATTGGGGAATCGTACGGGAACCCCGCGGCGCCGGCGACGTATCAACGGTCGAGATGGTGAAGCTCCTGCTGTGGCTCCTCCTCCTCGTCGTCTGCTGGCCGCTCGCGATCCTCGCGCTCGTCCTCTACCCGTTCCTCTGGCTTCTCTCCATCCCGTTCAAGGTCGTGGGCGCGGTACTCGAGGGGCTCGTGGAGCTCGTCCGGGCGCTCTTCCTCCTCCCGTCGCGCCTCCTCGGCGGGCGGGCGCGGGCCTGACGCGGCCCGCTCCTCACGGTAACCTCGGGGAATGACCGACGCACGCCACCGGCTCCTCCTCGTCTCGAGCTCGACGATCCACGGCCGCGGCTACCTCGACCACGTCGCCGACGCCCTCTCCGGCTTCCTCTCCGGGGTGAAGACGGTGACGTTCGTCCCGTACGCCCTCGCGGACCGTGACGGCTACGCGGCGAAGGCGAAGGAGCGCTTCGCCGCCCTCGGCAGGGAGGTCGTCAGCGTCCACCAGGCCCCCGACCCGCGCGCGGCGATCCGCGCCGCCGAGGCGGTCTTCGTCGGCGGCGGGAACACCTTCCGCCTCCTGAAGTGGCTCCAGGACGAAGGGATCCTCGGGCCGATCCGCGACCGCGCGGCCGAGGGGATGCCGTACGTCGGCTCGAGCGCCGGGACGAACGTCGCCTGCCCGTCGATCCGGACGACGAACGACATGCCGATCGTCCCGACGGCGAACTTCCTCGCCCTCGGTCTCGTCCCCTACCAGATCAACCCGCACTACCTCGATCCCGACCCGGCCTCGACGCACAAGGGAGAGACGCGCGAGGAGCGGCTCCTCCAGTACCTCGAGGAGAGCCCGGTCCCCGCCGTCGGTCTCCGCGAGCCGGCCTGGATCCGGGTGGAGAACGGCGTCTCGCGGCTCGAGGGAGAGCGCGGCGCCCGCGTCTTTTCGCGCGGAAAGGCGCCCTTCGAGATCTCGGCGGGCGCCGAGCTCGAGTCCGTCCTGCGCTGACGGGCCGACTTCAGGCGGCCCCGTCGAGCCAGGCGACGAGCTGGGCCGCCGGGACGAGGCCCGGCTGCTGGACGACGACGCGCCCGCCCGAGAGGACGACGAAGTTCGGGATCGACTGGACGCGGTAGCGCGCCGCGAGCTCGGGCCACGCCTCCGTGTCGACCTTCAGGACGACGGCGCGCCCGGCGGTCGCCGAGGCCGCGCGGGCGACCTCGGGCGCCGCGCGGCGGCACGGCGCGCACCAGCCCGCCCAGAAGTCGACGAGGACGGGAACGGGGGCGGAGCCGACGACCTCGTCGAAGATCTCGGGGTCGGCCTCGAGCGGCTCGAAAGGCGGCGGGATCTCGGCGCGGCACTTGCCGCAGCGGGCGAGGGAGACGGCGTTCTTCGCGGGAACGCGGTTCTTCTGGCCGCAGGAAGGGCAGGTCCGGATCATCGCGAGCCTCCGGCGGGAGCGCCGTTCCCGGCGCGGTGCGGCACGACGATTCCCGCGAGGCCGAGCTCGACGAGCGAGCCGCAGGCGGCGAGGGCGTCGTCGCGGGACGGATAGGGGCCGAACTTGACGCGCGTCAGGCCGTCGTACGCCTCGAGCCACGGCGCGGGGTAGCGGCCGGCGAGGCGGTCCCTGAGGCGTCCGGCGTTCCCCGCGTCGGCGAACGCGCCGGCCTGGACGGCCCAGGCGCGAGGCTCGGAGACGCTCCCGTTGCCGGAGACGGACCGGCGCCCGGAGCCGAGCGTCACGACGGTGAGGGTGACCGGGACGACGCCGTCGACGACGGAGCCGATCTCCTCTGCGGCGGCCCGGGAGAGGTCGACGATCCGGCCGGCGACGAAGGGGCCGCGGTCGTTGATCCTCACGCGCACCGTCCGGCCGTTCTCCTCGTTCGTCACGTCGGCGATGGTGCCGAGCGGAAGCGCCCGGTGGGCGGCGGAAACCTTCCCGGGGTCGAAGACCTCGCCGCTCGCCGTCGGGAGGCCGGCGAACTCGGCGCCGTACCACGACGCGAGGCCGCGCTCCGTCCCCTCGCCCGCGAGGTCGGGCGCGCCCTTCGCCGGGGGGCGGGAAGAGCAGGCCGGGAGGAGGAGCGCGGCGAGGGCCGCGGCGCAGGCCGCGAGACGCGCGCCGCGGCGGGCCCGCTTCAGACCTTCACCTCCACGGCGTCCCCGTCGAGCGCCCCGGCGTACCGGGCGAGGAGAGGGTCGACCTCGGCGGCGAGGAACTCCTCGACCTGCTCCGGGGCGCGGCCGACGAAGATCCGCGGGTCGGCCGCGGCGGCGACCTCCGCCGGCGTCAGCTTGAAGGAGGGGTCCGCGGCGATCCGGGCGAGGAGGTCGTTCTCCCCCCCCTCGGCCTTCAGCCGGTCGCCCGCGGCCTGGGCGTGGACCCGGATCCGCTCGTGGAGCTCCTGCCGGTCGCCCCCCTTCTTCGCGGCGGCCATCAGGACGTTCTCGGTGGCGAGGAACGGGAGCTCCTCGGCGAGGCGCCGTCGGATGACGGCGGGGTGGACGACGAGGCCCGTGGCGACCGCCTCCCAGAGGACGAGGAGCGCGTCGGCCGCGAGGAACGACTCGGCGAGCGCGAGCCGCCGGTTCGCGGAGTCGTCGAGCGTCCGCTCGAGCCACTGCGTCGCGTGGGTCCAGGAGGCGTTCTCGGCCGTCGTCAGGATCCAGCGCGCGAGCGCGTTCATCCGCTCGCACTTCATCGGGTTCCGCTTGTACGGCATCGCCGACGAGCCGACCTGCCTGGCCCCGAACGGCTCCTCGACCTCCTTCATGTGCTGGAGGAGGCGGAGGTCGTGCGCGAACTTGGAGGCGGAGGCCGCGAGGCCCGACAGGGCCGAGAGGACGAGGGCGTCCTGCTTGCGCGTGTACGTCTGTCCGGAGATCAGGAGCCTGTGCGGGAAGCCCGCCTTCTCGGCGACCTTCCGGTCGAGGAGGTCGGCCTTCGCGCCGTCGCCGCCGAAAAGGGCGACGAAGGAGGCCTGCGTGCCGGTCGCCCCCTTGCACCCGAGGAAGCGGAGACCCTCGGCGCGCGCGGAGATCTCGTGGAGGTCGAGGACGAGGTCCTGGATCCAGAGGCAGGCGCGCTTGCCGACGGTCGTCGGCTGAGCGGCCTGGAAGTGGGTGTAGCCGACGCAGGCGAGGCCCTTCCGCTCGCGGGCGAAGGCCGCGAGGCGGGCCAGGACGCGGGCGGCGCGCCGCTCGAGGAGGCCGAGCGCGTCGCGCAGGACGAGGAGGTCGGCGTTGTCCCCCACGAACGCGGAGGTCGCGCCGAGGTGGATGTAGGGCCGCGCCTCCGGGACGACCTCGCCGAGCGCGTGGATCTGCGCCATGACGTCGTGCTTCGTCTCGCGCTCGTGCCTCTCGGCGGCGGCGAGCTCGGCGTCGGTCGGGACGAGGCGGGCGCGGAGCCCTTCGAGCGCCGCGTCGGGGATCGAGAGGCCCAGCTCCCTCTCCGACTCGGCGAGCCAGAGCCAGAGCTTCCGCCATGTCCCGAACTTGTGCCGCACCGAGAAGAGCGCGGACATCTCCGGCGAGGCGTAGCGCCCCGTCAGGGGGTTCTCGTACGCGTCGGCGCTCAACCCTGGTCCTCGACGTCCTCCGCCTCGGGGAGGCGGAAGTCCTTCGGCTCGTCGGCCCCGCAGAGGTTGCAGAAGGCGCTCTGCACGTTCCCCTTGCGGTCCAGCTCGAAGGAGTAACAGGGGGTCTCGCAGTTGTTGCAGATGATGAACTCGACTTCCTCGCTCATCGTCGTCTCCGCTTGCTATTCTCCCGCGGCCTCCACGGGGGATCCACCATGCCGATCGCCGTCCACTCCGAAATCGGCCGCCTCAGGTCCGTCGTCGTCCACCAGCCCGGCCGGGAGATCGACCGGATGACGCCGTCGATGATGCAGGATCTCCTCTTCGACGACATCCTCCACGGGGCGAGGGCCCGGGAGGAGCACAGGCGGTTCCAGCAGGTCCTCCGCCTCTTCTCGGAGGTCCTCCTCGTCGGCGACCTCCTCGAGGAGGTCCTCGCCGACGCCGACCGGCGCGCCGACATCCTGAGCGAGCTCGCCGTGACGCTCCGCCTCGCCCCGGCGGTCGTGGAGCGGCTTGCGGCGCTCGACGGGGAGCGCCTCGCGGCGGTCCTCGTCGAAGGGCTCGAGCAGCCGCACCCCGAGATCTCCGGCTCGATCGACTCCCTCTTCCTCCTCCCGCCGATCCCGAACTACTACTTCCAGAGAGACCCGGTCATCCCGGTCGGCGACCGGCT
The DNA here is from genome assembly GCA_039812785.1 of Thermoanaerobaculia bacterium. Lineage (GTDB taxonomy): Bacteria > Acidobacteriota > Thermoanaerobaculia > UBA5066 > UBA5066 > UBA5066. The sequence goes on from JBDIBE010000198.1 coordinate 4,884, forward strand.
CGTGAGGAGCTCGATGGCGACCCCGGCCCGCCTCCGCGAGCCCCTCGTCTCGGGGATCGTCTTCGAGCGCCACCCCCGGTTCGCCCGGCCCGACGGCGTCTTCTGGTTCCACGAGTTCCGGGCGGGCTTCGACAAGAACGTCTCCTACGCCCGGATGCGTCCCCACATCGAGGGAGGCGACGTCCTCGTGCTGCGGGAGGACCTCCTCGCCATCGGCTACTCCGAGCGGACGGAGGAGACGACGATCGAGCGCCTCGCCCACGCCCTGAAGCGGGCCGGCTCCGGCGTGAGGCACATCGTCGTCGTGGCGATCCCGCACGAGCGCTCGTTCATGCACCTCGACACGGTCTTCACGCAGGTCTCCGAGGGGGAGTGCCTCTGCTACGCCCCGATGATCCTCGCGGGAGGGGCGGAGGAGGCCGACGTCTACTCGATCGACCTGACCCACGAGGAGGTCACCTGGAAGGCCGAGAACGACTTCCTCTCGGCCCTCCGGAAGCGGGGCCTCGACCTCGAGCCGATCCCCTGCGGCGGAACCGACCCGATCGACGAGCAGCGAGAGCAGTGGACCGACGGGGCCAACGCCTTCGCCGTCGCGCCGGGGATCATCCTCTGCTACGACCGCAACGAGCGGACGGCGGACGAGCTCGCCCGGCACGGCTACGAGATCGTCCGCGACGACGACCTCCTCCTCGGCCGGAGCGAGGTCGACACCCGAGGCGGGGGAAAGTACGCCATCCAGCTCTCCACGACGGAGCTCGCCCGCGCGCGGGGCGGGCCCCGGTGCATGACGATGCCCCTCGTTCGGGAGCGGGTCCGCTGAGGCGGAGCGCTCGCCCTCCCGCCGCCGTCGCGGCGCTCGCCCTCCTGCTCGCGGCGTGCGGAGGCGGGTCGGCGCCCGAGCCCGCGGCCGGGCCCGCGGCGCGGGGGGCGGCGCTCGTCTCCCTCTCGCGCGTCCCGCTCCGGGCCGAGCCGTCCGCGAAGGCGGCCGTCGTGACGCTCCTCCCGCGGGGCTCGGAGGTCGACGCCGGCGAGAGCCAGGGAATGTTCGTCCGCGCGTCGGCGAAGGGGGGGGCGGGGGGCTGGCTCGAGGCGGGGACGTTCGAGACGGTCGCGGAGAAGGAGGCGCGCGAGCGCCGGACGAAGGCCGTGGAGGGCTTCCCGGCGATCCCGGCCCGGATTGTGGCCCCCTGCCCGATCTACCTCGCCCCCGACTACGGCGCGGCCCGCTGGGGAGAGCTGGAGGAAGGGGACCCGGTCGACGTCGTCGTCGCCGACCACGATTTCCTCGGCGTGAGGCTTCTCGGCATCGCGCTCGCGTTCGTCCCCTCGCACGCGGTCCGCTACGCCGTCGCCCCGACGCCGACGCCCGAGGTCCCCGCTCCGGCCCCGGCCGGCGGGGCGGAGCCGGGGGGCGGGGCGGCGGGAAGCGTCGCCATCCCGGGACCGGCCGTCG
>JBDIBE010000199.1:0-6332 GCA_039812785.1 Thermoanaerobaculia bacterium
CGTCGCCGACCCGGAGGCGGGCGTCCTCGCGGCCGCCCACGCCGGCTGGCGCGGCACCGCCGCGCGCGTCGTCGACGCGGCGCTCGACGCCCTCGAGGCGCGCGGCGGGCGCGCGGAGAGGGCCTGGGCCTTCTTCGGCCCCTCGATCTCGCGCGACGTCTACGAGGTCGGCCCCGAGGTCGTCGCGGCGCTCGACCACTCCCTCCCGGAGGGAGCCGTCGCGCCGGGGAAGGGCGACCGGAGCTGGCTCGACGTGGCGGCCTGCAACGAGGCGGCGCTCCGCAGGCGGGGCGTGCGGGCCGAGCGCATCTCCCGCCCGCGCCTCTGCACGTTCCTCTCCCCGGGGCGCTTCTCCTCGTACCGGCGCGACGGCGAGAGGGCGGGCCGGATCTACACCGGGGCCGTACTCCGGCCGCGCTGACGGGCCCTCAGCTCTTCCAGCTTCCGCTGCGGGGAGGGACGGGCTTGCCGCGCAGCTCGACCCGCCCCTTGCCGCCCGACTTGGCGTCGTAGAGCGCGGCGTCCGCCGTCTCGAGGACCTCCCAGGCATGCCGATGGCCGGCGACGAGGGCGATGCCGACGCTCGCGCCGACGGGCGGGCCGTCGTAGCCCGGCGGGAGGCCGACGGTGACGGCCCGGTCGCGGATCCGCTCGGCCACGGAGACGGCCTCCTCCGGCCCGGCCCCCTCGAGGAGGACGACGAACTCGTCGCCGCCGATCCTCCCGACGAGGTCGCCGGGGCGGACGGCCTCGAGGAAGAGGCGCGCGAAGCCGCGGAGCACCTCGTCCCCCGCCGCGTGGCCGGAGCGGTCGTTGACCTCCTTGAAGTTGTCGAGGTCGACGAGGAGGAGGGCCGAGGGGATCTTCCGCGCCGTGCGCGCGAGGAGGCGGACGAGGTTCTCCTCGACGACGCGCCGGTTCGGGAGGTCGGTCAGCGGGTCGTGCCGGGCGAGGTGGACGATCGCCTCCTCGGCCCTCTTCCGCTCGGTGACGTCGCGCTTGACGGCGACGAAGCGGGCGACCTCTCCCTTCTCGTTCCGAACCGGCGTGATCGTCTCGTCCTCGACGTAGAGCGAGCCGTCCTTGCGGCGGTTCGTCACCTCGCCTTCCCAGGTGCGCCCCGAGAGGATCGTGTTCCAGACGCCGCGGTAGAACGAAGGCGGGTGCTGCCCGGACTTCTGGATCGAGGGCTTCCGCCCGATCGCCTCCTCGCGCGCGAAGCCGGTGAGCGCCGTGAAGGCGGGGTTCACCCACTCGATCGTCCCGTCGCGCGCGGTGATGACGACCGAGTGGCGGACGACGTCGAGGGCGACCGACTGGAGCCGGATCTCGTTGAGGTCGGCCGCGTGGTCGAGAGAGAGGGAGACCTGCTGCGTCAGCCTCACGAGGAGGTCGACGGTCGCTTCGTCGAAGGCGTCGGGCCGCCGCGCGTGCACGGTGAGGGCGCCGAGGACGACGCCGCGGGCCGTCAGAGGCAGGGCGAGGGACGCCCCGATCTTCCTTCCGGCGTCGCGGTTGCGCCAGGCGCTCCCGAAGGAGCGGTCCGCCTCGGCCTCGACGCGCTGGACGGCGCCCGTCCGGATCGCGGCGCCCGTGATGCCTCCCTCGGGGGACGGGGCGTCCCAGCGGATCTCGTGCGCGTTGGCCCCCGCGGCGTTCGGGCCCGCGATGCCGCTCAGCCGGACGGTCCCGTCGGGCTGCCGCTGGCCGATGGAGACGAGGGCGAGGTGGAAGATCTCGGCGACGCGCCGGCAGATGAAGGGGTGGATCGCCTCGATCTCCTCGCGCTTGAGGAGGCGGCTGTTGACCTCCGCGAGGAGCTCGAGGACGAGCTCGTTCCTGCGGGCCTCGGTCCGGTCGACCCCGACGGCCCAGACCTCCCAGCCGTCGACGGGATAGGTGAGGGAGAGGCTCGACCAGGAGACGGTCTTCACCGAGCCGAACTTCGTCGTCAGCTCCGTCTCGACGTCGCGGAAGCTTCGGCCCGGGTCGCGCCAGAGGTCCGTCATCCGGTCCCGCTGCGCGGGATCGGGGAAGAGCAGCTCGAGGGCGTCGGGCTTCCCGAGGACCTCCGCGGATGTGTAGCCGGTGACCCGTTCGCACTCCCGGTTCCAGAAGGCGAACAGGCCGTCCATGTCCACGGCGCTTACGAGAACCGGCAGCCCCCCGAGGACGAGCCGCATCTCGGACAGCTCCGCCCAGAGCGACTGGAGCTCGGGGACATGGTCGAAGCTGAGGCCCGAGTGGAGCTTCATGAACCTCCGGTCCGGGACACGGCCAGGGAAGACGGGAACGCGCCGGGCGGATCATCCGGAATCGGCCGGCCGGGCGTCAAGGGGCCTCCCGACGCCCCCGGCCGCTTCCCGTAGACTCCGCCCCGTGCCGAAGAGAACCGACCTGAAGTCGATCCTGGTCCTCGGCTCCGGCCCGATCGTCATCGGGCAGGCGTGCGAGTTCGACTACTCGGGGACCCAGGCGTGCCGGGTCCTCCGGCGCGAGGGGTACAGGGTCGTCCTCGTGAACTCGAACCCCGCCACGATCATGACGGACCCCGAGTTCGCCGACGCGACCTACGTCGAGCCGCTCGACGTCGCCACGGTCGAACGGGTCCTCTCCCGGGAGCGCCCCGACGCCCTCCTCCCGACCGTCGGGGGACAGACCGCCCTGAACCTCGCCGTCGCCCTCGAGAAGGAAGGGACCCTCGCGAGGTACGGCGTCGAGCTCCTCGGCGCCTCGGCGCGCTCCGTCGAGCTCGGGGAGGACCGCCTCCTCTTCAAGGAGGCGATGCAGAAGGCGGGGGTCGACGTCCTCAGGTCGGGGCTCGCCCGCTCCGTCGACGAGGCGCGCGAGATCGCCCACCCCTTCGGATTCCCGGTCATCGTCCGCCCCTCCTTCACCCTCGGCGGCACGGGGGGCGGCATCGCATTCAACGCGGAGGACTTCGAGTCCATCGTCAAGCGCGGGCTCCTCCTCTCGCCGGTCCACGAGGTCCTCGTCGAGGAGTCGGTCCTCGGCTGGAAGGAGTTCGAGCTCGAGCTGATGCGCGACGCGGCGGACACCTGCGTCGTCGTCTGCTCCATCGAGAACCTCGACCCGATGGGGGTCCACACGGGCGACTCGATCACGGTGGCGCCCCAGATGACGCTCTCCGACGTCGAGTACCAGGCGATGCGCGACGACGCGAAGACCGTCATCCGGACGGTGGGCGTCGCGACGGGGGGCTCGAACATCCAGTTCGCGGTGAACCCGAAGACGGGCCGGCGGATCGTCATCGAGATGAACCCCCGCGTCTCGCGCTCGTCGGCCCTCGCCTCGAAGGCGACCGGGTTCCCGATCGCGAAGATCGCGGCGCTCCTCGCCGTCGGCTACCGGCTCGACGAGCTGCCGAACGACATCACGAAGAAGACCCCGGCGTGCTTCGAGCCGTCGCTCGACTACGTCGTCGTAAAGGTCCCGCGCTTCGCCTTCGAGAAGTTCCCCGGAGCCTCCGACGTCCTCGGGGTCCAGATGAAGTCCGTGGGAGAGGTCATGTCGCTCGGGCGGACGTTCCCCGAGGCGTTCGGCAAGGCGCTCCGCTCGCTCGAGGCGGGGCGCGGCGGGTGGACCTCCGCGGCCGCCCCGTCGATGCCGCGGGCCGAGTCGCTCCGCGTCCCGCGTCCCGAGCGGGTCCACGCCGTCCTCGACGCGCTCCGCTCCGGGGCGTCCGTCGAGTTCCTGAACGACGTCACCGCGATCGACCCGTGGTTCCTCGAGCGCTTCCGCGAGGTCGTCGCCCTCGAGGCCGAGCTGAAGGCCGCCGGGTCCGAGGCGCTCTCCTCGCCCGCGCTCCTCCGGCGCGCCAAGCGGATGGGCTTCTCCGACGAGGACCTCGGGCGCCTCTCGGGGAAGGGGTCGCGGGAGGCCCGCGCGGCGCGCCTCGAGGCGGGCGTGACGCCCGTCTTCTCGCGCGTGGACACGTGCGCCGCCGAGTTCGAGTCGTCGACGCCGTACCTCTACTCCTGCTACGAGACGGAGTGCGAGGCGGCGCCGACGGACCGCAGGAAGGTCGTCGTCCTCGGCTCGGGGCCGAACCGGATCGGGCAGGGGCTCGAGTTCGACTACTGCTGCGTCCACGCGGCCAGGGCGATCTCGGAGGCCGGCTACGAGTCGGTCATGGTGAACTGCAACCCCGAGACCGTCTCGACCGACTACGACACGTCGGACCGGCTCTACTTCGAGCCGCTCACGTTCGAGGACGTGATGGCGGTGATCGCGAAGGAGAAGCCGGCCGGCGTCCTCGTCCAGTTCGGCGGGCAGACCCCGCTCAAGCTCGCGCACCCGCTCCAGGAGGCGGGGGTGCCGATCCTCGGCACCTCGCCCGACGCGATCGACCGCGCGGAGGACCGCGAGCGCTTCGGCGAGCTCCTCCGCGAGACCGGCCTCGCCGCGCCGCCTTGGGCCACCGCACGCGACGTCTCGGAAGGGCTCTCGGCCGGCGCGCGCCTCGGCTTCCCGCTCCTCGTCCGCCCGAGCTACGTCCTCGGCGGCCGCGCGATGCGGATCGTCTACGACGAGACGGCCCTGCGCGGCGTGCTCGAGGAGGCCCTCGAGGCCTTCCCGGGGCGCCCGGTCCTCCTCGACCGCTTCCTCGAGGACGCCTTCGAGCTCGACGTCGACGCCGTCGGCGACGGCAAGGACGTCGTCGTCGCCGGCGTCATGCAGCACATCGAGGAGGCGGGGATCCACTCGGGCGACTCGTACGCCGTCATCCCCCCGTACCGGCGGGTCCCGCGCGAGGCGCTCGGCGAGATCCGGGAGGCGACGCGGAAGCTCGGCGAGACGCTCGGCGTCGTCGGCCTGATGAACGTCCAGTACGCCCTCCGCGAGGGGAAGCTCTTCGTCCTCGAGGTGAACCCCCGCGCCTCGCGCACGGTGCCGTTCGTCGCGAAGGCGACGGGCGTGCCGCTCGCGCGGATCGCCGCCCGCCTCTGCCTCGGTCAGACGCTCGAGGAGGTCGGCCTCACGGCGGAGCCGCCGGTCCTCGGCGTCTCGATCAAGGCGCCCGTCTTCCCCTTCCGCCGCTTCGAGGGGGTCGACACGATCCTCGGCCCCGAGATGCGCTCGACGGGCGAGGTGATGGGGCGCGACCGGAGCTTCGGCCTCGCCTTCCTCAAAGCCGCCGCCGGCGCCGGGATCCGCCTCCCCGAGGGAGGGACGGTCTTCTGCTCCGTCCACGACGGCGACAAGCCGGCTCTCCTCCCGATCGCGCGCGAGCTCGCCTCGCTCGGCTTCCGGGTCTCGGCGACCTCGGGGACGGCCGCGTTCCTCTCCGCCGCGGGGCTCGAGACGACCCCCGTCCTCAAGGTGAACGAGGGACGGCCGAACGTCGTCGACCGGATGATCAACGGGGAGATCCAGCTCGTCATCAACACCCCGCTCGGGAAGGACTCCTTCTTCGACGAGGTCGCGATCCGGCGGAGCGCGCTCGAGCGCGACATCCCCTGCCTGACGACGCTCACCGCGGCGGCCGCGGCGCTCGAGGCGATCCGCGCCCGCTCGGGGGGCCCGATCGCCGTCTCCCCGCTCCAGGAGAGCCTCGTCTGAGTCCCCGGGGCCTCGCCCCGTTCGCCGCAGGGGCCGCCCTCGCGACCCTCCTCCTCCTCGTGTTCCCGGCGGGCTCCTCGCCCGCGACGCTCCCGGCCGCGCTCGCCCTCGCGTCGGCCGCCCTCCTCGGCGGCTTCCTCCGCCCGTCGGGCGCGACGCTCGCACTCGCCGCCGTCTCTCCCCTCCTCGCGGGGCTGCCGCGCGCCTGGGGAGAGACCTCCGAGCCGCCGCTCCTCCCGCTCGTCGCCGTCTCGCTCCTCGCCGGGGCGCTCGCGCGGCGGCGGCGCGACGGCGAGGGGACGTCCCTCCCCCCCGCGCTCGCGCGCTGGGGCGGCGCGTTCCTCCTCGTCGCGGCCTGCTCCGCCGTCGCGTCGGCCCTCCGCGGCGAGGGGCTCTACCTCCTCCTCCGCGGCGGCGCCTCGCCCGTCTTCGTCAACGCGTTCGGCATGACCGCGGCCGAGCGGGCCCGCGAGGCGGTCGTCCTCTTCGCCGTCTACGTCTCCCTTCTCGCGGCGGTCGACGCGTTCGGCGCGGTCGCGCGGGAGGAGCGCGGGCGGGTGCGCCTCGCCGCGGCGCTCTCGGCGGGGCTCGCCTCGGCGGGCCTCGGCCGCCTCCTCGAGCGCCTCGCCGGGCTCCCCCTGACGGCGGAGCGCTGGGCCCGCATCGACCGCTTCTCGGGCCTCTCGAGCGACCCGAACGCCCTCGGCCTCCTCGCGGCGACTCTCGCCCCGCTCGCCGCCGGCCTCCTC
>JBDIBE010000200.1:0-6328 GCA_039812785.1 Thermoanaerobaculia bacterium
GGAGATCCCCGGGACGACGCGGGACGCCGTCTCGGAATACGTGGAGATCGGCGGCGAGCGGGTGCGGCTCGTCGACACCGCCGGGCTGCGCGAGAGCGGGGACCGGCTCGAGCGGCTCGGAGGGGAGGCGGCGCTGCGCGCGGCAGAGGGCGCCGACCTCGTCCTCCTCGCTCGCGAGGAGGGGGGCGCCGAGCCGCCGGAGGAGCCGCGGACGGCGGGAGCGTGCCGCGTTCGGGTGCGGACGAAGGGAGACCTCGGGGGCCGCGCGCGCGAGGACGAGCTCGTCGTGAGCGCGCGGACGGGCATGGGGCTCGAGGCGCTGCGGCAGGAGATCGCGGCGCGACTCGGCCTGGCGGAGGAGGCCGGGACTCTCTCGGCGCTGCCGCGGCAGCGGGAGGCGCTCGGCCGGGCTGCGGCCGCGCTCGAGCAGTTCGCCCCCGACGCGCCGGCGGAGCTGGCGGCTTCCGCCGCCCGCGAGGCGCTCGCGGCGCTCGGGGAGATCACCGGGGAGACGGCGACGGAGGAGCTCCTCGACCGCGTCTTCTCCTCGTTCTGCGTGGGGAAATGAGGGAGCGGTACGAGGTCGTCGTCGTCGGGGCGGGGCACGCGGGAGTCGAGGCCGCATGGGCCGCGGCCCGGCTCGGGCGCCGCACGCTCCTCCTCACGCGCGACCTCGGCGCGGTCGCGAGGATGAGCTGCAACCCGGCGATCGGCGGGCTCGCGAAGGGACAGGCCGTTCGCGAGGTCGACGCGCTCGGCGGCCTGATGGGGTACGTCGCCGATCGGACGGGGATCCAGTTCAAGGTGCTCAACGCCTCGCGCGGGCCGGCGGTCCAGGGGCTCCGGTGCCAGTCGGACAAGGCGGCCTATTCGTCGGAGATGTCGGCGCGGCTCGCGCGATTGGAGACCCTGACGCTGCGGGAAGGCGCGGCCCGCGGCTTCCTGGTCGAGCGGGGGCGCCTTCACGGACTCGTTCTCGAGGACGGCTGCGAGGTCCTCTGCGGGGCCGCGGTCGTGACGAGCGGGACGTTTCTCCGCGGGCTCATCCACGTCGGAACGAACCGCGCGCCCGCCGGACGGTGGGGAGAGGCGCCGTGCGTCGGGCTCTCCGAGGCGCTCCGGGGCCTCGGCCTGAAGACGGTGCGGATGAAGACGGGGACCCCGCCGCGGGTCCACGGCGAATCCATCGAGCGCGGAAAAATGGAGCGTTCTCTCGGGGACGCGGTCCCGCGGCCCTTCTCGTTCCGGAGCCGGAGCGAGGCGTTCCCGGCGCTGCCGCAGGTCGATTGCTGGCTGACCTTCACCGGCGAGAGGACCCACGCGCTGATCCGCGAGAACCTCGACCGCTCTCCTCTTTACTCGGGCGCCATAACGGGGCGCGGGCCGCGCTACTGTCCGTCGATAGAAGATAAAGTGGTCCGATTTCCGGAGAGGGAACGGCACCAGGTCTTCGTGGAGCCCGAAGGGCTCGCGTCGGATTGGACGTACCTCGGCGGGCTCTCGATGTCGCTTCCCGCCGAGCTGCAGGAGAAGATCGTCCGAAGCCTGCCCGGCCTCGAGAGGGCCGAGATCCTCCGCCCCGCCTACGCCGTGGAATACGACGTCGTCCTCCCGGAGCAGCTCGCGGACACCCTCGAGACGCGGGCCCTCGGCGGACTCTTCCTCGCGGGCCAGGTGAACGGGACCTCGGGCTACGAGGAGGCGGCCGGGCAGGGGCTCGTCGCAGGGCTGAACGCGGCGCGCGCGGCCCGGCCGGGATCGGCGGGGCCGTTCACGCTCGGCCGGGACGAGGCGTACATCGGGGTGATGATCGACGACCTCGTGACGCTCGGCGCCGAAGAACCCTATCGCCTCCTGACCTCCCGGGCCGAGCACCGCCTCCTCCTCGGAGCCGACTCGGCCTACGCGCGGCTGACGCCGAAGGCGCTCGCCGAGGGGCTCCTCTCGGAGCGGGAGGCGGCTCCGATCCTGGAGCGCGAGGCGCGCCAGAGGAGCGCGCGCGCGGCTCTCGAGGGGGATCGGGTCTTTCCCGACCGGGGGACGCGCGAGGAGCTCCTCTCGCTCGGCGTCGGCCTCTCGGAGGAGACGACGGCCGCGGGGCTCCTCCGGAGACCGGACGCGCCGGCGGCGCTGCGCGCCTGGCTCGCGGCGCGGCTGGGCGAAGAGGTCGCGGGGCTGGACGACGAGGAGTGGGAGCGGCTCGGGAACGACGTCCGGTACGACGGGTTCCTGAAGCGGGAGCGGGAGGTCCTCGCCCGCGTGCGGCGTTCCGCCGGGCGGGCGATCCCTCCCGGGTTCCGCTACCGGGGTATCCCCGGGCTCTCGGCTGAGGCGGTGGAGAAGCTGGAGCGGCATCGGCCGCGGACGATCGGGCAGGCCGGTCGGATTCCCGGGGTCACGGCGGCCGCGGTGACGCTCCTCCTCGCGAGGGTCGCCGCAGGGGAGAGAGAGGCGCGGACATGAGCGACACGAAGGCACGGGTGCGGAACGCGCTTTCCGAGACCGGGCCGGCCGAAGCGGCCGCGGCGGCGGACGGCCTCGCCGCCTACCTCGAGCTCCTTCTCCGGGCGAACGAGGGGATGAACCTCGTCTCCCGCCGGGAGGCCGAGCCGGAGGCTCTCGTCCGCCGGCACCTCCTCGAGGCGCTCGAGGCCTTGCCGCTCCTGCCGCCGCCGGGCGGGCGGCCGCTCCGGCTCCTCGACGTCGGGTCCGGAGGCGGTTTCCCGGCGATCCCCCTCCTCCTCGTTCGAAGGGACCTCGAAGGGACGCTCGTCGAGTCGATCGGGAAGAAGGCGCGATTTCTCGGGGAGACGCTCGCCGCCCTCGGGCTCGCCGGGCGCGTCGTGAACGAGCGGTTCCCCGCGCCGGCGGTCTCGCGGCTTCTCGGCGGCCCGAGGTTCGACGTGCTGACGAGCCGGGCGGTCGCCGACGCGGGCCGGATCGCCGCCGGGGCGCGACCGGTCCTGACACGCGGTGCGACGGCGCTCCTCTGGACCTCGGAGCCGCTGCTCGACGATCTTCGGGAGGCGCTCCCGGGGGCCTCGATCGAGTTCCGGAGGAGCCCCGGGGCCGAACGCCGGGGGCTTGCCCGGGTGGAACGTTTCACGTGAAACATTTCCACAGGGAATTGAAGGGGTGCCCGGGGCTAAGATCGGCGCCTCGCGCGTTCGCGGGGGAGGGGTGTTTCACGTGAAACGGCTGGCGGTGGCGAACCAGAAAGGGGGCGTCGGGAAGACGACGACGGCGATCAGCCTCGCAGCGGGCCTCGCCGTCCTCGAGAAGAAGGTCCTTCTCGTCGACTTCGATCCCCAGGGGAACACGACGGGCGGCCTCGGAGTCGACAAGGGGACGCTCGGGTCGACGGTCTACGACTGGATCGTCGGGAACGCGACCTGGGGAGAGGTGAGCCGCCCGACAGAGCTCGAGCGCCTCACCCTCGTTCCGGCCTCGCGGGAGCTCGTCGGGGCGGAGATCGAGCTCGTCGGCGTGGACGAGCGGGAATACCTCCTCGCCCGGAAGCTCGACGCCCTCGAGGAGGAGTTCGACTACGTCTTCATCGACTGCCCCCCCTCGCTCGGCCTCCTGACGGTGAACGCCCTGACGGCAGCCGACGGGGTGCTCGTCCCGATCCAGTGCGAGTACTACGCCCTCGAAGGGGTCTCCGAGCTCGTCTCGACCGTCGAGCGGGTCCGGGAAGGGCTGAACCCGCGGCTCTCGATCTCCGGGGTCGTCGCGACGATGCTCGACGAGCGACTGAACCTCTCGCGGCAGGTCCTCGAGGAGATCCGGAAGTTCTTCGGGGAGGCGTTCCTCGAGCCGCCGGTCCCGAGGAACGTCCGGCTCGGGGAAGCCCCCTCCTTCGGCAAGCCGATCTTCCTCTACGACGTCCGCTCCCGGGGCGCCGAGGCCTACCTCGCGATCGCCCGGGAGCTTCTCCGCCGCGACCTGGCCGGAGGGAACGGAGGCCCATCGTGACGAAGAAGCCCGCCCTCGGAAAGGGACTCTCCGCCCTGATTCCCTCGGCGCGTCCGGCCTCGCCGGAGAGCCGTCCGGGCGCCTCGGTCCAGATGATCGACATCGACCACCTCGAGGCGAACCGGCAGCAGCCGCGCCGCCGCTTCGACGACGACGGCCTCGAGGAGCTCTCCCACTCGATCAAGGAGACGGGAATCCTCCAGCCCGTCCTCGTGACCCGCGACGGCGACCGCTTCCGGATCCTCGCCGGGGAGCGGCGCGTGCGGGCCGCACGGCTCGCCGGCCTCACCCGCGTCCCCGTCCTCGTCAAGGAGGGGCTCGAGGACCGCGACCACCTCCTCCTCGCGCTCATCGAGAACGTCCAGCGCCGCGACCTCACGGCGATGGAAGAGGCCGAGTCGTACTGGCACCTGAAGGACAAGTTCGGGATGACCCAGGACGAGATCGCCGAGCGGGTCGGGAAGGACAGGACGACCGTCGCGAACGCGATGCGCCTCCTGAAGCTCCCGGCCGAGGTCCGCGCCCAGGTCGAGGACGGCCTCCTCTCGGCCGGCCACGCGCGGACGCTCCTCGCCCTCCCGTCGGCGGCCGATCAGGAGACCCTCGCGCGGGAGTTCCTCCGGCGGTCCCTCTCCGTCCGGGCGGCGGAGTCCCGCGTCGCGGAGTTCCTTGCGGGGACCCCGAAGAAGAAGGCCGCCCCGGCCGAGAACGACCCCGACACCCGGGACGCCGAGCAGCGGCTCCAGCGCTCCCTCGGGACGAAGGTCGAGATCCGCCGCCGGAAGAAAGGCGGAGAGGTTCGCCTCTCCTTCTACTCCGAGGAGCAGCTCATCGGGCTCTTCGAGCGCCTCGTCGGGAGCGACGGGTGATCGGCGGCAAGAAGACCGGCGGCGTGCTGAACGGCTTCCTCGACCGGGGGGCCCGGTTCGAAGGGACCCTCTCCTTCGAGGACACCTTCCGGGTCGACGGCGAGCTGAAGGGGAAGGTCGTCTCGAAGAACGAGCTCGTGATCGGCGACGGGGCGACGATCGACGCGGAGATCCACGTCGGCCGCCTCTCCGTCTCGGGGACCGTCCGCGGCGTCATCTACGCCCGCGAGAGGGTCGAGATCCACGCGGGCGCCCGCCTCCAGGCCGAGATCCACACCCCCTCGCTCCTCGTCGAGGACGGCGCGGTGATCCAGGGGCCGGTCCAGACGGGTCCGCAGGTCGGCCGTGCGCCCGGGCCGCCGTCCGACCCCGCGATCCCCGCCGCCGCCCCTCACGCCGAGGCGAAGAAGCGCTGAGTCAGCCGCCCCGGACGGCGAAAGCCGTTCCGACGACGGCGTGAGCGACCGTCGTCTCGTCGCCCGGCGCGAGGTCGAGCGCGGCGGCGAGCTCGACGGCCACGTCGCCCGCCTCGTCGAGCCGGCCGACGTCGATCGACGTCTCGAGCTGCCGCTCGACGGGGGCGCCCGGAAGGTTCAGCCCGCACGGGGGGTGGATGACCGCGCCGTCCCTTGACCAGGCGAAGCCGTACGTGCGGCACGTCACCGGACGGTGCTCGTAGATCCGGCAGCTCCCCGAGGGGAGGTCGAGCATCGGGCACGCCCGGTCGGCGATCACCTCGAAGTAGGCGTCGTCGGCCTCCTCCGTCCGGTCGGGGTCGAGGATGCCGGCAACCGCATCGCCCGGGAACACACGAGCCGACTCTTCGGCGATCCGCCTCGCCCGCCGCACGACGTCGTCCCGGACATCGGGCGAGAGGCGCTCGACGCCCGCCCGTACGAGCGCGGCCTCGGGGAGGGAGATCTCGAAGAGCCCCACGCAGCAGCCGAAGCAGCCGGCGCGGCAGGAAAGCTCCCCGGCAGCCGTTCGCTCGGCAGCCTCGGCCCAGGCCCGGTCGGCGACCGCGAAGGATTGTTTTAATCGTTCGATCATTTTTTCCGAGCGCACGAAGCCTCCGTCCGCCGGCGGCATCCTAGCGCCCTTCGGGCGTCCTCGCGTTGACCGGTGAGGCCCCTCTGTGGCATAAACGCGGCCCCCGTGCGGACTTCCGGCTCGCGGTGCGCCCGGGGGCGGAGTCCGCAGCGCGCCCTCGAGAGCGGAACGAGCGATGCAACTGCCCGACCTCTCCCTGGTTCTGATCGCCCTCCTTTTCTGGGCCACCTACGGGGTCCTGAGAAGGTTCCTGCTGAAGCCGCTCGGCGCGATCCTCGCCGAGAGGGAGCGGCGCGTGGACGACGCGCGTCACGCCCTCGAGAAGGCGCTCGAGCGGCAGCGCGAGGTCGCCGCGGACCTCGACCGCCGGCTCACGGAGGCGCGGCGCGAGGCGCTCGCGCACCGCGACGCGGCCCGCGCCGCCGCGTCGGAGA
>JBDIBE010000201.1:0-6300 GCA_039812785.1 Thermoanaerobaculia bacterium
GCACGAGGTCGGCGGCCCCGGCGCCGCAGCCCGCCCAGAGGACCCGCGACGGCCCGCGCGGCGGGAACGCGCCGAGCCCCTCGAGGGCGAGCCGGAACGCCCGCGCCCCGCCCGCCGCGGCGACGGCCGCCCTCTTCGCCGCCTCGACGCGCTCCTCCCCGATCTCGCCGAGGAACTTCAGCGTGAAGTGGAGCTGGTGCTCCGGAGTGAAGCGCACGCCGGGGAGCTCCGGGAGGAGGCTCCGCGCACCGATGAGCCTCCGCCTCACGACGGGCTCCTCGACCGGCACGGCGACGAACGCGCGGACCACGCCCCGAGGATAGCCCCGCGACGGTACGATCCCGGCGAGGCAACTCCGATGAGATCGCGCACGCTCCCCGCCCTCGGCGCCCTCCTCCTCCTCGCCGTCTCCTCGCCCGTCCCGGCCTCGTCGCCGTCCGGGAGGCTCCTCGACGACTTCGAGCCGCGGACGATGCGCGTCGACCTCCTCCACACGGGAGGGAAGGGCGTCGAGATCGTGGCCGTCGACCGCATCGTGAACGACGGGCCGTGGGCCGGCAGCCTGACGAAGGCCGACGACGGCCTCGGGCTCGGCTCGTACCGCTTCGAGGTCCTCGACCCGGCGACGGGCCGGCTCCTGTACGCGCGGGGCTACTCGTCGATCTACGCCGAGTGGGAGACGACGCCCGAGGCGAAGGCGGCGCACCGGACGTTCCGCGAGTCGCTCCGCTTCCCGTGGCCGAAGCGGCCGGTCCAGGTCGTCCTCAAGAAGAGGGACCGGCTGAACCTCTTCCGCGAGGCGTGGTCGGCGCTCGTCGACCCCGCGTCGCCCGACGTCAACCCCGCGCCGCCGCCGAGGTCCGGCACGGTATGGACCGTCCTCGAGAACGGCCCGGCCACGGAGAAGGTCGACCTCCTCGTCCTCGGCGAGGGGTACGCCGAGAAGGACCTCCCGAAGTTCCGCTCCGACGTGAAGCGGATGGTCGAGACGCTCTTCCGGTACGAGCCGTTCCGCTCGCGCAAGGCCGACTTCAACGTCCGCGCCCTCGACCTCCCGTCGGGCGAGGGGGGCGCGCACCGCCCGCAGTCGAGGATCTTCCGGCGGACGCCGCTCCAGGTTCAGTACAACGTCTTCGGCTCCGAGCGCTACGTCCTGACCTACGACGACCGCGCGCTGCGCGACGCCGCAGGCCAGGCGCCGTACGACGTGATCGAGGTCCTCGTGAACGACGCGCAGTACGGCGGCGGCGGCATCTACAACCACCAGGCGACCGCCTCGGCCGACACGGGCTTCGCCGAGTACGTCTTCGTCCACGAGTTCGGCCACCACTTCGCCGCGCTCGCCGACGAGTACTACACCTCCGACGTCGCCTACGAGACGGGCGCCTCCGACCTCCCCGAGCCGTGGGAGATGAACGTGACGGCGCTGAGGGACCCGGCGAAGCTCAAGTGGAAGGAGCTCGTCGAGGCCGGGACCCCGCTCCCGACGCCGTGGTCGAAGGAAGCCTTCGAGAAGGCCTCGCGCGAGTTCCAGGCGCGCCGCAAGGCGCTCCTCGCGAAGGGGGCGCCGCCCGCCGCGATCGACGACCTCTTCCGCGAGCAGCAGAAGGCCGAGGCCGCCTTCTTCGCGAAGGAGAAGTACGCGGGGAAGGTCGGCGCCTTCGAGGGGGCCGCCTACGAGGCGAAGGGGCTCTACCGCTCCTCGGCCGACTGCATCATGTTCACCCGGAGCGAGGGAGGCTTCTGCCCCGTCTGCCGACGGGCGATCGAGAGGGTGATCGACAGCTACCGCTAGCCGGGGCAGGCGATCCCGATCCCGCCGAGGCCGCAGTAGCCCCCCGGGTTCTTCGCCAGGTACTGCTGGTGGTCGTCCTCGGCGTAGTAGAAGGGCCCGGCCGGGCGGATGTCGGTCGTGATCGGGTCGTAGCCGCGCGAGAAGAGAAGCTGCTGGTAGGCGTCGCGGATGGCGGCCGCGGCCTCCGCCTGTGCGTCGGAGTGGGTGAGGACCATCGAGCGGTACTGCGTCCCGACGTCGTTCCCCTGCCGCATCCCCTGCGTCGGGTCGTGCTTCTCGAAGAAGACCTTCAGGAGCTGCCCGTACGTGACGGCGCCCGGGTCGTAGACGACGAGGACGACCTCGGCGTGCCCCGTTCGCCCCGTGCAGACCTCCTTGTACGTCGGGTTCGGGGTCAGGCCGCCGGAGTAGCCGACGGCGGTCGTGTGGACGCCCGGGAGCTTCCAGAACGCCTTCTCCGCGCCCCAGAAGCATCCCATGCCGAAGACGGCCCGCTCGAGGCCGGCCGGGAAGGGCGGGAGGATCTCGCGCCCCGTGACGAAGTGGCGGTTCGTGACGACGAGGGGCGCCTTGCGTCCCTCGAGGGCGTCCTCGGCGTCGGGAAGGCGGAGCTTGTTCCTGTCGAACAGCACGGGGCACCTCCGGGCGGGGTCGGGCCGAGTCTACCTGCGCGCGATCAGGCGTATCGGCGGCGGAGCCGGTACTGCGAGACGAGCCACTCGTTCCCTCCGGCGAACGCCCCGAGCTCGGCGGAGGCCAGGAGGAAGTTCCTCCACTCCGCCAGCTTCCGCCGCGCCACGCCGGGGCCGTAGGCCTTCGCGAGCACCTTTCTCGCTTCCCGGCGGTTCCGGTCGAGGTTCGCGAGCCACGCCACCGCCGTCCGCGCGGCGTGCGTCCCGCCGATCCTCCAGCGCGCCTCGACGAGGAGGTGCTCCGGGAAGCGGAGGAGGAGGTGGTCGGAGGGCATCAGGCCGCCGTCGAAGAGGCTCCGCGCGAGCCAGGGCGCCTCGTCCCTCGCCACGAACGGGTACGAGAGCTCGCGGTGCGCGCGGACCTGGAGGAAGAGCCGGCCCTCGGGCTTCAGCCACGAGGCGATCCGCGCGAGGAGCTCCGGCCAGTTCCGGACCTGCTCGAACGTCCCGACGGAGACGACGCGGTCGAAGGCGGGGCCCGTCGCCGGGTCGAAGGCGTTGAGGTCGCAGGCAATGGCCTTCACGTTCGCGAGGCCGCGTTCGGCCGCGCGGCTGTCGACGAAGGCCTTCTCCTCGCGCGACCTGGCGACGGCGACGACGCGCGACCCCGGGAAGCGCTCGGCCACCCGGAGGGCGAGCGCTCCCCAGCCGCATCCGAGGTCGAGGACGTTCTGCCCGTCCTCGAGGCGCGCCCGCTCGCAGGCGAGAGCGAGCATCGCGGACTCCGCCGCGTCCAGGGTCGACACCCCCTCGGAGAAGTGACCGGGCGTGGACATCCGCTCCCCGCCGAGGACGAGCCCGTGGAACTCCGGGGGGACCTCCCCGTGAGGCACGCTCGCCTCCGCCGGCGGCAGCGTCACCGGGCTCTCGCGCATCCCGGCGACGAGCCGCTCTTCCCGCGCGAGGGCCTCCTCGGCGTCGGAGGCCCGCTCCTCTGCGAGCCGCCGCCGGAGGAGCCCGCGGATCTCGCGCCGGACGAGCGCGTCGGGAAGGAGCCCGCGCTCGAGCAGGGACTGGTACGACATGGGGTCACTCCTCCCCGGGCGCGGCGACGGCGACGGGCTCGGGCCCCGTGCCCCCGGACGAGGGCTCCCGCTCGACGGCCCCCGACCTCAGCCTCCTCGCGGCGGCCCGGAGGACGGGCCGGAGAGAGAAGTAGACGACGGCGGCGATGACCGGCGCCGTGAGGGCCCAGGCGCCGAGCGCCTGGAGCGTGACGCGCCAGAGAGCCGCCACGGCCTCGGCCGGCCGCGACGCCACGAACGCCGCGAGCTCCTCCGCCGACATCCGGACGGCGGGCCCGCCGAAGAGAAGCCGCCCGAGGCGCAGGTACGGGAGGATGAACGCGAGCTGCAGGGGGAACGAGAGGTAGTTGATCGCCTGGATGAGAGGCTGGTTGAGCCGGAGGACGATCGCCGCCGTCGTGCAGAGGACGGTCGTCGTCCCGACGACCGGGATGACCGCGATCGCGAGGCCGACGGCGAAGGTGAGCGCGATCGACTCCGGCGAGAGGCCCTGCGTCAGCTGCTCGACGACCGGGCGGACGAGCCGTTGTCGCAGGAACGCCATCGACACGGCCGGATGGTACGACGAGCGCCCGCGAGAGGCGCGGCCCCCGCCGAACCGTCCCGGCGCGGCACGGCCCGGAGCGGAGCGGCCGGGGTACGATGCGGGCACAGTCGCCGAACGGCAGACGGAGAGCCGGCCTTCTCTCCCCGACAGGGAGGGCCGGGAGGGGAGGGACGTCGATGGGCACGACGCACGCACCGGGAGAGGACGCGGTCCCCGGGCCGGACTCCGACGCGATCGACCTGAACGAGGTCGTCCTCGCGCTCTCCGACGCCCTCGACCTCGTCGGGACGCACGTCGTCCAGCACGGCAAGCGCGTCGCGTTCATGGCGCTCGAGTGCGCCCGCGCGCTCCAGCTCGGGGCGGAGGACCGCGGCGACCTCCTCCTCGCCGCGGTCCTCCACGACTGCGGCGTCTCTTCGACCCGGCTCCACCAGCGCCTCCTCGAGCGCGACCTCTCGTTCGAGGACGCGAAGGAGCACGCGGACGCCGGGGCCGCTCTCCTCGCCCGCTTCCCTCCGCTCGCGCGGGTCGCGGAGGCGGTGCGGCTTCACCACACCCCGTGGGAAGACCCCGGACGGCTCACCGTCGACGCGACGACCGCCCTCCTCGCGAACGTCATCTTCCTGGCCGACCGCGTCGACGTGCAGCTCTTCGCCTGCCGCGACCGCGACCCGCTGCTCGAGACGGACGGGATCCGCCGCTGGGTCTTCGAGCGGTCGGGCACGACGTTCTCCGAGGCCGCCGTCGGCGCCTTCCTCGAGGCCTCGGCCGCCGAGGCGTTCTGGCTGACGCTCGAGCCGCACCACCTCGAGCGCGCCCTGGCGGAGGAGCTGCGCGCGGGGAGGCGACGGAGAGTCTCGCTCCACGGGCTCCGCGACCTCGCGCTCGTCTTCGCGGAGATCGTCGACGGGAAGAGCCCCTTCACCGCGTCGCACTCGACCGCGGTCGCCTCCCTCGCCGCCCTCCTGGGCGCGCTCGCCGGGCTCGACGCCGGGACGTGCGAGAAGCTCCGGATCGCGGGCCTGCTCCACGACCTCGGCAAGCTCCGCGTCCCCGACGAGGTGCTCGAGAAGGCGGCCCCGCTCGACCAGGAGGAGTTCGCCCAGATCGAGCGGCACGCCTTCGAGACCTTCCAGATCCTCCGGCGGATCGAGCCCCTCCGCGAGATCGCCGCCTGGGCCGGCGCCCACCACGAGGGCCTCTCGGGCCGGGGCTACCCGTTCCACCTCCGTGGCGAGGAGATCCCGCTCCCGGCCCGGCTCCTCGCCATCGCCGACGTCTTCCAGGCCTTCGCGCAGCGCCGCCCCTACCGCGGCCCGCTCGGCGCGGAGGAGATCCTCGCCCACCTGCGCCGGTTCGTGGAGGCGGGCAAGCTCGACGCGGCGGGCGTCGAGCTCGTCGCGGCGCACCTCGGTGCGTGCCACCGGGCCGCGACCGGGGTCCCGGAGACGGCGGCGGGACCCGCGGCCGCCCGGACGGGCGTGGTATGAAGCGCCCGTGACCTCCCGCCCCCCCGCCGTCGTCCTCCTCTCGGGCGGCCTCGACTCGGCCACCGTCCTCGCGATCGCGAGGCGCGACGGCTTCGCCCCGTACGCCCTCAGCTTCCGGTACGGCCAGCGGCACGCCGTCGAGCTCGCCGCGGCCCGGCGCGTCGCCGCCGCGCTCGGCGCCGAGAGGCACGTCGTCGTCCCGATCGACCTCTCATTGTTCGGCGGCTCGGCCCTCACGGCCGACGTCGACGTCCCCAAGGACCGCGCCGACGAGGAGATGTCGTCCGGCATCCCGGTCACCTACGTCCCGGCCCGGAACACCGTCTTCCTCTCGATCGCCCTCGCCTGGGCCGAGGTCCTCGGCGCCTTCGACCTCTTCGTCGGCGTGAACGCGGTGGACTACAGCGGCTACCCCGACTGCCGCCCCGAGTACGTCGCCGCCTTCGAGGCGCTCGCGAACCTCGCGACGCGCGCCAGCGTCGAGGGAGAGGGCCGTTTCCGCGTCCGCGCGCCGCTCGTCGACATGACGAAGGCCGACATCATCCGGACGGGCCTCGCGCTCGGCGTCGACTACGGTCTCACGCTGAGCTGCTACGACCCGTCGCCGGAAGGGGCGGCGTGCCGCCGCTGCGACGCGTGCCGGCTCCGCGCGAGAGGGTTCCTCGAGGCGGGCGTCGCCGACCCTGCGCTCCAGAGGACGTCCCCGGCGTGAGCTACGCGGTCAAGGAGATCTACTACACGCTCCAGGGGG
>JBDIBE010000202.1:0-6258 GCA_039812785.1 Thermoanaerobaculia bacterium
CCCGGCCTTCGCGGGGGCGCCGCCCCCCTCGCCGGGCGGCGGCGCGGGGCCCGAGCCCGGTGCGGGCCGCGCTCCTACGCCCGCCTCCAGCTCTCGATCGCCTCGATCAGCCCCTCGTCGCCGAGGAAGGAGACGCGGTCCCCCACCTTCCGGCCGAGGAGCCCCTTCGAGGCGTCCGCGAGGTACGAGTAGACCTCGGCCTCCGGCCTCGAGTCCCACGGGCCGAGGAGTGTGACCGTCCGCATCCCGCCGAGGAGGCGGAGCGTGACCTTCGTCCCGGGGCGCACCTCGGAGGTGTCGACCGTGGCCGGGTCGAGGACCCGCGCCTTGCGGAGCTCCTCCTGGAGCTTGGCGACGCGGACGGCGAGGTCCTGCTGGCGCTGCTTTCGCGCCTGGTACTCGAAGTTCTCCGAGAGGTCGCCCTCGGCGCGCGCGAGCGCGAGCCCCTTCGTGTTCTCGGGGATGTCGACCTCGACGAGCTTCTCGAGCTCTTTCTTCTTCACCTCGAGCGCCTCCTCGGTGACGAAGAAGCTCTCGTCGCCCCCTTTGCGGAGGTCGGGGAAGCGCATCTCGGCGGCCGCGAAAAGGGCCGCGCGGCGGTGAGGCTCGAGCTCGTTGTGCCGGTCGAGCGCCTGGAGGAAGAGCTTCGCCTCCTCGAGAGTCGCCTGCTTGACGAGCCACGAGGCGGCCATGCCCGTCCGGTCGAAGAGCTCGCGGATCTTCGCGCGCCCGCCGCCGAGGTCCTCCCACGAGGCCGCGTCGAGGAGCCGCGCGAGGACGGTCGGGGTCAGCCGCGCACGGAACGCGTCGTCCTGCGCGGCGCGAAGCCCGAACCAGAGGAAGGCCTTCGGGCCGCTCCGGGGCGACTTGAGGAGCTTGTCGAGCGTCGCCTCGCGCGTCGCGGGATCGGCCTCCCCGAGCCGCCTGTCGATGAGGTCGAGCGTCCGGGCGTCCTCCTCGCGGAAGAACCACTCGGCCGCGAGCCGCGCCCCTTCCGCGCCCCGCGCGGCGAGGAGGCCCTCGATCAGCCGCTCCCGGGAGAGGCGGTCCTCGATTCGCCCGAGCATCGGGAGGGGCGCCTCGGGGACGAGGTCCTCCGGGGCGAAGCCGAGGGTCACCCCTTCGACCTTCTCGACGGCGACGGCGAGCTCGTAGGCGAGGGGCACGTTCGTCGCGCGCAGGGCGCGCGCGTCCTCGGCGAGCTTCACCGCCATCCGGGTCGCGAGGGCAGGGTCGCGCTTCGCGTTCTTCCGGAAGAAGTCGAGGCGCGACTCGGGAGAATGGGCCTTCTCGAACTTCGCGAGGATCGCCGCGTCGGCGGCCTGGGTCGTCTCCGTCCACTCGACGGTCGCGCTCTTGCCCGACCCGTGCATGACGACGTGCGAGCTCTTGCGCGCCGCGGTCCACCAGGAGGTCCAGCGCTCCTCGGGTACGAGGCCCGACACCGCCTCCTTCACCTCCGTGACCGGGACCGCCTTCCCGAACGAGGCGAGCAGGCGCCGGAGCCCCTCCGGCGGGTCGGCCAGGACGAGGGCGGTCAGCTCGGCCCGCTTCGTCAGCTTCTCGTTCAGGAAGTGCCCCTCCGGAAGCGGCGAGAGGCTCTTGGCCGCGACGCCGATCGGGATCGAGACGCCCGCGGCCTTCTCGAAGTCGACCCTCACGGCGTCGAGGGCGAAGTTCATCTCGACGACCTTCCCCGCGCCGCGGCCCGGCATGAAGAAGCACCGCCCCACCTCGAACGGCAGCCACTTCTCCGCCCGTTCGACGCGGGAAAGCCCGTCGAGCGGCTCCTTCGCCTCGCGGAATCGGAAGCGGCCGAGGAGCGTCGTGAGCGAAGGGGAGTCAGGGTAGGCGGCGCGGATCGCCTCTTCGAAGAGCTTGTGGAAGCCCTCGGCGGACGACGGGGTCGCCCCGGCGCGGACCGCCTCCTTCAGGAGGCCCCAGCGGAGGCGCGAGGCGGCGGGCGAGGTCCCCGGGCCGCGCAGCGTCGCGTCGGCGAGCGTCGCGAGCGTCTGGAGGCGCCCCTTCTGCCCCGAGGCGCGCGCGAGGCCCCGGAAGGCGGCGGCGAGGAGCTCGGCGTTCGCCTCGGCGTCGAGGAGGGCGTCCTTCACGCCGTTCTCGACGACGTCGAACTTTTTCTCGGAGAGGTGCGACGACAGCTCGGTCAGGTTCATGAGGGGCCGGAGTGTACCCGGCCCGGCTCCGGATCCCGACCCGGACGCCCCGGGGGAGGCCGCGTGGCGCGGTCCCTCGCCCCGGGCGCCCGTTTCGCCGGGGGCGTCAGTTCCCCAGCAGGCCCTTCTGGAGATCCTCCGACGGCGGCTTCGGCCCCAGCCAGAGGGAGAAGAGGACGTCGGCGAAATCCTTGCCGCCCTCGATCGTCGCGACGTCCTTGCCGTCGCGGTTCACGACGACGCCCGTCCCGGGGACGTACGTGTAGGTCGTCTCCGAGCCGTCCTTCACGTCGACGACCGTCGCGAGGAGCTTGTCGATGTGAGCCTTCTGCGCGGGGGCCTTCTGAGGGGAGTTCGCGGTGAACCCCTCCTGGAACACCTCGACGAGCTTCTCCCGGTCGATGCTCCGCATGAAGTGCATCCGCAGGGCGCGCGGCGCGTCGGCCGCGAGGATCGCGGCCGCGCTCTTCGACGGCGCCTCGACGTAGAGGCCGCCGACGTAGACCTTGAAGACAGCCTTCTTCCGGAGGCCGAGGCCGTTCAGCTTCAGCGTCTTCCCCGCGGCGGAGAGGGTGTCGGGCATGTTCACGCCCGCGAGCTCCTTCGCGGCGGCGGGCAGGGCGCCGAGCGCGAGCGCGAAAGCGACGGACAGGGCGAAGGTTCGCCGGGAGACGTTCATGGTCATCCTCCTCGGCCTCCGAGGATACTGCGTTAGCGCGGCGCGCCGCGCGAAGGCGCCGGGCGCCGCGGCGGGCGGAGGCCGCCCGCCGCTCCCGCGCCTACTCCTGGATCTCGCTCAGCCTCGCCACGCGGAAGAACTGGTCGCGCATCGCGGCGAGGAGCGAGAGGCGGTTCTGCCGGAGCGCGGGGTCCTCCACCAGGACCATGACCTCCGTGAAGAAGCGGTCGAGGCTCGGCCCGAGGGAGGCCATCACCGAGAGGGCCTCCTCGTACCGGCGGCTTCCGATCAGCTCGTCGAGGATCCCCTTGGCCTGGTAGAAGTCGCCCGCGAGCTGCCGCTCGGCGTCCTCCGTGACGAGCCCCGGCTCGACCTCGCCCAGCCCCGCCGCGCCCGCCTGCGTCAGGATGTTCTGGACGCGCTTGAAGGCGAGGGCGAGCGGGCCGAAGTCGGGCTGCTTCCGCACGGCGACGACGGCCGCGACGCGCTCGGCGGCGTCGGTCACGTCCGGGCAGTCGGTCGTCAGGACGGCCTCGATCTCGTCGTGCTTGTCGCCGCGCCTCTCGAGGAGGAAGCGGAGCCGCTCGAGGAGGAACGGGTGGAGCGTCGCGACGACCTCCTCCGGCGAGGCGCCGGGAACGTCGTGGAGCCTCCGCGCCGCGGCGATCGCCGCGGGCAGGTCGAGGCGGAGCCCTCCCTCGAGGAGGATCCTCACGACCGCGAGCGCCGCGCGCCGCAGGGCGTAGGGGTCCCGCGAGCCCGTCGGCACGAGGCCGAGGGCGAAGAAGCCCGCGAGCGTGTCGAGCCGGTCGGCGAGCGCGACGACGCGCCCGACGGCGCTCCGCGGCAGCTCGTCGTCGGCGCCGGCCGGGCGGTAGTGGTCGTAGAGCGCCTGCCAGACCGCCTCGGACTCGCCGTCTCGCCGCGCGTAGAGCCCGCCCACGACCCCCTGAAGGTCGGGGAACTCGCGGACCATGTCCGTCACGAGGTCGGCGCGCGCGAGGCGCGCCGCGCGCGTCGCCGCCCCGACGGCGTCGCCGAGTCCGAGCGCGGTCCCGAGCTGCTCGGCGAGCGCCGTCACGCGCTCGGTCTTGCGCAGCGTGTCGCCGAGCTTCTCCTGGAAGGAGAGCCGCGCGAGGCGCGGGACGCGCGCCTCGAGGGGGGCCTTTCCGTCGTCGTCCCAGAAGAAGCGGGCGTCGGCGAAACGGGCGTTGAGGACCCACTCGTTGCCGCGGACGATGTGCCCCTCGGGGTCGCCCGCGTGGTCGCTGACGGCGAAGAAGTGCGGGGCGAGCGCCCCCGCGGCGTCGCGCGTCGGGAGGACCTTCTGGTGCTCGCGCATCGCCGTGACGAGGATCTCCTCGGGCAGCTCGAGGTAGGCCGGGTCGAACGAGCCGCGGACGAGGCCGGGCCACTCGACGAGGTGCGCGAGCGCGTCGACGAGCGCGGCGTCCTCGACGGCCGTGCAGCCGACCTCGGCGGCGAGGGCGCCCGCCTTCTCGGCGAGGGTCCGGCGGCGGACGGCGTAGTCGGGCTCGACGAACGCGGAGCGGAGCTTGGCGAGGTAGTCGTCGATGCCGGTGACGACGATCCGGGCCGGCGCGAGCGTCCGGTGGCCGTGCGTCGTCCGCGCGGTCTCGACGCCGAAGAGCGTGAAGGGCACGACGAGGCCGTCGAAGAGGCAGACGACGGAGTGGACCGGGCGGATCCAGTTGTGGCGCCCGTCCCCCCACCGCATCATCCGCGGGAACGTCATCTTCGAGACGACGGCCGGGATCGCCTCGGCGAGGATCTCCGAGGTCAGCCGCCCCTCGACGACCTTCTTCACGGAGACGTACTCGCCCTTCGGCGTCGAGACGACGCGCAGCGCCTCGACGGCGACCCCCTGCCCGCGGGCGAAGCCCTCGGCCGCGCGGGTCGGCCTCCCCTCGGCGTCGAAGGCGACCTTGATCGACGGGCCGACCGCCTCGACCTCGTGGTCCTCCTGCGCCTCGGGGAGGTCGCGGGAGAAGAGGACGAGCCGCCGGCTCGTGGAGTGGGTGAAGAACGTCCCCTGGATCCGTTCCGCGGCGAGGGCGTCGGCGAGCCCGCGGAGGAGGTCCTTCCGCGCCTGCGGCAGGACGCCCGCGGGGATCTCTTCGGCCAGGATCTCGAGTAGGAGTTCAGCCATCAGCGACCTACCTCTTGTCCGCGATGAGACCGGGGGGTCCGGGGGGCACGCGAAGCCGCCCCCCGGCAGCGAAGCTCCGCCATGTCAGGCCTCCTCCGCCTCGGCGAGGAGCGCGTCCGCCGCCGGGGGTTCCGGGGCCGGCGGCTCCTCCTTCGGCATCAGGGGATGGCCGAGCGCCTCGCGCGCGGCGACCCACCCCTTCGCGCAGCCGACGGCGAGGTCGCGGACGCGCTTGATGACGCCGACGCGCTCCGTCGCCGAGACGGCGCCGCGCGCGTCGAGGAGGTTGAAGGTGTGGGAGCACTTCAGCGCCCACTCGTAGGCCGGGATGACGAGGCCGGCCGCGAGGCACTTCCTCGACTCCTCCTCGTACTGCTCGAAGAGGCGCGTCAGCATCGCCGTGTCGGCGACCTCGAAGCCGTACTTCGAGACCTCCCACTCGTCCTGCCGGCGCACCTCGCCGTACTTCACGCCGGGGGCCCACTCGATGTCCCAGTAGTGCCGGGTCCGCGTGAGGAACATCGTGAGGCGCTCGAGGCCGTAGGTGATCTCGGCCGTCATCGGCGCGAGGTCGATCCCGCCCGCCTGCTGGAAGTAGGTGAACTGGGTGATCTCCATCCCGTCGAGGAGCACCTGCCAGCCGACGCCCCAGGCGCCGAGCGTCGGCGACTCCCAGTTGTCCTCCTCGAAGCGGAGGTCGTGGACGGCCGGGTCGATCCCGATCGCGCGGAGGCTGTCGACGTAGAGGTCCTGGATGTCGTCGGGCGACGGCTTGACGACCACCTGGAACTGGTAGTGCTTCACGAGGCGGAACGGGTTCTCGCCGTACCGCCCGTCGGCCGGCCGGCGCGACGGCTGGACGTAGGCCGAGCGCCACGGCTCCGGGCCGAGGACCCGGAGGAAGGTGGCGGGGTGCATCGTGCCCGCGCCGACCTCGGTGTCGTACGGCTGCTCGATGACGCAGCCGCGCGAGGCCCAGTACTCGGAAAGCTTCAGGATCAGGGTCTGGAAGTCCATCGTCGTCTCCCGGTGTCGAACGCGCGGAAATCGCGGCGGGGCTGGAGGTTAGCAGGGCCGGAGCGCTTCGTCACGGCGCGCCCGAGAGGGTCTCGAGGAAGCGATGGCTCTTCAGCTCGTGGCCGAGGAACCGGCGCCGCACCTCGCCCAGGAGCGCCTCGAGGGCGCGGAGGCCCGCCGGGTCGGCCTCGCCGCGCGCGGCGAGGTCGTCGAGGCGC
>JBDIBE010000203.1:0-6255 GCA_039812785.1 Thermoanaerobaculia bacterium
CTGAACCTGCCGCACTCCGATGGCACGGTCTACAGGATCCTGAAGGAAGAGCGGCCGGACGTCCTCGTCCACCTCGCGGGCCTCCGGAGCCCGATCCGGGACGCCGTCTACGCCCACGAGCTGAACTCGATCGGAACGCTGAACGTCTTCGGGGCGGCGGGCGAGGCCGGCATCCGGCGCCTCATCCACTACTCGACGACGATGGTCTACGGCGCCCGGGGCGACAACCCGGCGTTCCTCACCGAGGAGCACCCGATGCGCGCCGACGTCTCGGACCACTTCGTCCGGGACTACGTGGAGGCCGAGCGGCACTGCCGCGACTTCGCCCGGCGGCACCCGGAGTCGAAGGTCGCCGTCCTCCGCTTCGCGCCGCTCCTCGCGCCCGAGCGTCGGGACTACCGGATCCGCTACCTCGAGGGGCCCGTCGCCCTCACGATGCTCGGCTACGACCCGCTCCTGCAGTGGCTCCACCCCGACGACGCGAGCGAGGCGCTCCTGAAGACGCTCGACGCTCCCGGCGCCCACGGCGTCTTCAACATCGCGCCCGACGGGGCCCTGCCGCTCTCCTCGACGCTCCTCCTCTTCGGCACGGCTTCCGTGCCGCTCCCGCACGGCCTCGCGTACGCGGCGGCCGAGGCGGCGTGGATCGCCGGCCTCGCGACGGCGCCGGGCGCGCACGCGCACTACCTCCGCTACCCCTGCACCGTGGCGAACGAGAAGGCGCGGAACGCGCTCGGCTTCGCGCCGCGGAAGACGACGCTCGAGACGGTCGTCGAGGCGGCGCGCGCCCGCCGGAGCCGCGGCCGCGCGATCGACTTCGAGGCGCTCGAGGAGATCGCGCGGACGGCCGCCTACAACCTCGAGCGGCGGATGAGGCGGCCCGCCGCGCCGGCGTCCCCCGGGCCGACGGGCGGCGAGCCGGCGGCCCGGCCCGCCTCGACGAGGATGGCGTCATGACGCAGCCGAAGAGCGCGCCGTCCCGGACGGTCCCGTCCTTCGTCCCGAGCCTCGTGCCGAAGGCGCCGGAGGGAGACCTCCTCCGCTCGGTCCTCGGGGAGGCCGGGAAGCTCCTCGACGAGCACCCCGAGCTCGCTTCTCCGCGGGCCTGGATCGACTTCTGGAACCTCTTCCTCCACCGGAACCAGTCGCTCGAGCTCGACGACTTCGGCTACGACGAGGCCGCGGCGAAGGTCTGGCACCCCCTCTTCGACTTCCTCTACCGCGTCTGGTGGCGGGTCACTCTGACGGGCGTCGAGAACGTCCCCAACGAGGGGCGCGCCCTGCTCGTCATCAACCACTCGGGCGTCCTTCCCTGGGACGGCGCGATGGTCAAGCACGGCATCGCGCACGAGCACCCGGCCCGGCGGCAGGCGCGGATGCTCGCGCTCGACATGTTCACGACGCTGCCGTTCCTGCAGCCGTGGCTCCGCCAGA
The DNA here is from genome assembly GCA_039812785.1 of Thermoanaerobaculia bacterium. GTDB lineage: Bacteria > Acidobacteriota > Thermoanaerobaculia > UBA5066 > UBA5066 > UBA5066. The sequence goes on from JBDIBE010000203.1 coordinate 1,435, forward strand.
TGGGGGAGGTCCGCGCCTGCCCCGAGAACGGCGAGCGGCTCCTCGAGCGCGACGAGCTCGTCGCGGTCTTCCCGGAAGGCGTCAAGGGGGTCGGCAAGTACTTCCGCGACCGCTACCGCGTCGCCCGTTTCGGGCGAGGGGGCTTCGTCCGCCTCGCGCTCCGGACGCGCGCGCCGATCGTCCCGATCTCCGTCGTCGGCGCCGAGGAGATCTACCCGATCCTCTTCCGCCCCGACTTCCTCGGCCGGCCGCTCGGGTTCCCGTACTTCCCGGTCACGCCCACGTTCCCGATCCTCGGGCCGCTGGGGCTCGTGCCCGCGCCGACGAAGTGGTGGATCGACGTCGGGACGCCCATCAACCCGGGGCTCGACCCGGCCTACGCGGAGCGCCCGATGATCGTCAACGAGGTGACGGACCTCGTCCGCACGACGATCCAGCAGATGATCGACTCGCGGCTCGCCCGGCGGGGGAACGTCTTCACCGGCGAGTAGGGGCGGCCCTCCGCTCGGGCGCCTCGGCGGCGCGGCGCGGCGACCCCGAGATCGGGGTCGCCGGCCGCAGCTTCAGGCCGTGCCGCTCGAAGATGCGCGAGAGGCGCGCGTAGTCGCGGTCGAGCCGCTGGAGCGTCGAGCGGTAGGCGTACTCCGCGATCCGGATCCGCCCCGAGGTCCGCATGATGTTCCGCATCAGGCGGGGGAGCTCCTCGGGACGCGGCTCGAAGACGACGATGTCGGCGTCGGGGTGCTCGCGCCGGTAGCGGGCGAGCCCGTACTGGAGCCTCGAGTGGAGCGAGAGTCGGAAGACCTGGTCGAGGATCGGGAGGAGGCCGCGGCCGGCCAGCGCGCCCCGGTCGCGCCGGATGGGGGAGAGCCCGGACGGGACCTGGAAGCGGCCCGGGACGATCGGGTTGACGCAGAGGACGAGGCCGCACCGCTCCTTCAGCGCGAGGGAGATGTGGGCCGTCTTCCTCACGCCCCCGTCGATGAAGTCGGTCCCGTCGATCCGGACGGGCCGGAAGAAGCCGGGGAGCGCGCAGGAGGCGGCGACGGCCTTCGAGATCGGCACGGCGTCGTTCCCGTTCTCCCCGAAGACGCGCGTCTCGCCCGTGTCGAGCTCGACGGCGACGACGCGGAGCTTCTTCCGGAGCTTCCGGAAGTCGTTCGTCCGGCCGTCCAGCGAGAGCCAGCGCTCGAGCCACGCCTCGAGGCCGTCGAGGACGAAGAAGCCCGACGGCAGCAGGCCCGCGAAGGAGGCGACGAAGTCGGTGACCGTCATCTCGCCGCGGTCGCGCCAGAGCTCGCGGAACGTCTCGGCGAGGGTGAGCGGGCCGGCGACGAGGCGCCCGACGATCTCGCCGAGGTTCGGCCGGAAGAGGGAGAGCTGGTCGATGTCGGAGGCCTTCGGGTGCGTCGCGTTCCGGTAGAGGACGGACGGGCTCACCCCGCTCGAGACGAGGGCCCCGACGTAGGAGCCCGCCGAGACGCCGACGAACATGTCGAAGTCGGCGAGGGAGACGCCGTCGAGCCGCTCCTCGAGGGCCGCGAGGACCCCGATCTCGTAGATCGCGCCGGTGACGCCTCCGCCGGCGCAGACGAGCCCTCGCCGGAGCGGCAGCGCCCGAGGCGGCGCGGCGCCGCGGGAGGTGACGAGGCGCAGGGAGGGTGTCGTCACGGAGCCTCCGAAAACGGAACGGGCGCCGCGCGGGGCGCGGCGCCAGTCTAGCGAAAGTCCGTCCGGGCCCGGGCTCAGGCCGTCTTGCGGGCGCGGGTCCGCTTCGGGGCCGGCTGGAGCGCGTCCATCTTCCTGCTCAGGGCGTCGACCTTGGCGGCGAGGCTCTTCAGGTCTTTCTGGGTCGGGACGTTGAAGGTGTGGAGGGCGTTCTCGATCGCCGGCTCGACGACCGTCGTGACGCGGCGGGCGACCTCGTCGGCGATCCGCACGGCCTCGCGGGAGAGGTCGCCGCGGACCGTCTGGAGGTTGGACTTCGCGTTGCGGACGACGCCCTCGGCGAAGGCCTTCGGGTCGCGGGCGATCGTCTCGCCGGTCTTCTTCGCGTTCGTGACGGCGGCGCGGACCTGCTTCTCGACCTTCGCGGCGACCGTCTTCGTCTCGGCCTTGACGGCGTCGACCTTGTCGGCGGCGGTCTTGAGGGCCTTGTCGATCTGCGGCGGGACATCGAACGGGAGGTTCGGGCGGGCGGGCGCGGTCCGGCGGGTGGTCTTCCTCATCACGATCTCGTCTCCTTCTTCTTCGCAGGCGCAGGCCTGCCGTTGCCGTGCGTGGTCCGGGTCGAGCTGCCCTTGGGGAAAGAGGAGGCGGCGACCTGCTCGAGGTGCTCCAGGCGGCGGGCGAGCTCCTGGATCTCGGCATGGACGCCCGGGTTCGACGCGGGGGAGACCTTCCGGAGGAGCTCGCCGACGCGCGCGGCGACGTCGGCGAGGCTGTCGCGCAGGACGCTGCCGACGTCCTCGCGGAGGCGGGCCCCTTCCTCCCACGTCAGGCGGCCGCGCCCGACGAGGCCGGCGACGATCTTCTCGACGTCGTTGCGGGCCGTCTCGATCCGCCGCGTGACGGGGGCGAGGGTCTCGGCGATCTTCTCGGGCTGCGTCGCCTTGCGCATCGCGCCCGCCATGCGGGTCGCCCCGACGCGCTCCGCGACGCCGGCCATCGTCTCGGCCGCGTCGGACCCGGCGCGGAGGAGGAGGGCGAGCGCGTCGGTGGACGGCGGCGTGGCGACCTTGTCGGAGGCGAGGGCGCGGGAGAGGACGCGGGCCGTGATGTCCTCGCCGGAGTCGGCGGAGACGACGCGGATGCGCTCTCCCTGGGCGACGCTGCGGGCGATGTCGTCGAGGGTGACGAACCTCCGCTCGCTCTTCTCGTACAGCTTCCGGTTCCGGTAGCGGACGATCTCACGGACACGCTGGCTCATCGTGCGGGAAGTTATGACGCACCGCGTAATGAAAGTCAAGGGGAAGGGGAGCGCGGTCCCGGCCGGCGGCGCCGGACTAACATCCGCGTCATGAGCACCGCTTCCGCACCCGCCCGCTACGCGCCGCCCGCCCTCCCGCGCGGGACGGCCCTCCGGTGCCGCTCCTGGCTCACCGAGGCCCCGTACCGGATGCTCCTCAACAACCTCGACCCCGACGTCGCCGAGCGGCGGGAAGACCTCGTCGTCTACGGCGGCTCGGGCAAGGCCGCGCGCAACCCCGAGTGCCTCGAGGCGATCCTTCGCGAGCTCGAGCGGCTCGGCGAGGACGAGACGCTCCTCGTCCAGTCGGGGAAGCCGGTCGGAGTGTTCCGCACCCACGCCGACGCGCCCCGGGTCCTCATCGCGAACTCGAACCTCGTCCCGAAGTGGGGGACGTGGGACGAGTTCCGGCGCCTCGAGGCGCTCGGCCTGACGATGTACGGACAGATGACGGCCGGCTCCTGGATCTACATCGGGACGCAGGGGATCCTCCAGGGGACGTACGAGACCTTCGCCGAGGCGGGCCGCCGCGATCTCGGCTCGCCCGACGGCTCGCTCGCCGGGAGGCTCGCCGTCACCGCGGGCCTCGGCGGCATGGGCGGAGCCCAGCCCCTCGCCGTCACGATGGGCGGCGGCACGGCCCTCGTCGCCGAGGTCGACGCGCACCGGATCCAGCGTCGCCTCGAGACGCGCTACTGCGACGAGCGGTTCGACGACCTCGACGCCGCGATCGACCGCGCCCTCGCCGCGCGCGACGCGAAGGAGGGGATCTCGATCGGCGTCCTCGCGAACGCCGTCGACCTCCTCGCGCGCCTCGTCGCGCGCGGGATCGTCCCGGACCTCCTGACCGACCAGACCTCCGCTCATGACGAGCTCCACGGGTACGTGCCGCACGGCATCTCCTACGAGGCCGCGCTCGCGCTCCGCAGGAGCGACCCCGAGGAGTACCGCCGCCGCTCCGTCGCCTCGATGGGCGAGCACGTCCGCCTCATGCTCGAGCTGCAGCGGCGCGGGGCCGTCACGTTCGACTACGGCAACAACATCCGCGCGCAGGCCGTGAAGGCGGGCGTCGAGGACGCGTTCGCGATCGAGGGCTTCGTCCCGAAGTACATCCGGCCGCTCTTCTGCGTGGGCAAGGGGCCGTTCCGCTGGGCGGCCCTCTCGGGCGACCCGGCCGACATCGCCGCGACGGACCGCGCCCTCGTCGAGCTCTTCCCCGGGAACGCCGCGCTCCACCGGTGGCTCGACATGGCCGCGAAGCGCGTCGCGTACCAGGGACTCCCGGCGCGCATCTGCTGGCTCGGCTACGGCGAGCGCGAGAAGGCGGGCCTCGCCTTCAACGAGCTCGTGAGGTCCGGGAAGGTGAAGGCTCCGATCGTCATCGGCCGCGACCACCTCGACTGCGGCTCGGTCGCCTCGCCGAACCGCGAGACGGAGGCGATGAAGGACGGGAGCGACGCCATCGCCGACTGGCCGCTCCTCAACGCCCTCGTGAACACGGCCGCGGGGGCGACGTGGGTCTCGATCCACCACGGGGGAGGCGTCGGCATCGGATACTCGCTCCACGCCGGCATGGTCGTCGTCGCCGACGGCACGGAGGCCGCGGCGCGCCGACTCTCCCGCGTCCTCGTCTCCGACCCGGGGATGGGCGTCGTGAGGCACGTCGACGCGGGGTACCCCGAGGCCATCGCCTGCGCCGAGGCGCACGGCGTCGCGGTCCCGATGCGCCGTTGACCTCCCGTCGCGCGGCCGCTCTCCTCGCGGGCCTCGTCGCCGCGGCGGGGCTCCTGGGAGCGCTCGCCGCGCGGCAGGGCCTCTTCGGCGGGAGGGCGGAGGCGCGCGAGGCGCGCCTC
>JBDIBE010000204.1:0-6250 GCA_039812785.1 Thermoanaerobaculia bacterium
GCCGACGCCCTCCTCGCGCGCGCCGCAGTGGCAGGGGGGCCGCGGTGACGCTGGCGCCGGCCTCGAGCGGCGACGCGGGGGGCCGGGGCCTGCCGGAGCGGAACCCGGCCCGTGCGGCTGCCACGGCGATCGCGATCGTCGGTGCGCTCTTCGGCCCGATCTGTCTCCTCGCGTTTCCCGGCCTCGGCACCTGGTCCGCCGACGACCTGCCGGGCGCGTGGGTCCTCCTCCCCACGCTCCTCTTCGTCGCGAGCCCCTTCGCCGCGTTCCTCCTCGCGGCTCGCCTCTCGCGGACGAAGGCCGGCGCGGCCGTCGTCGCCGCCCTGGCGCTCGTCGCGCTCCTCTTCGGCGGCCTGATCTACGGCGACGCGGTTATCCGGAAGAGCTTCGTCCTGCTCCTCCTCGCCGCCGGCGTCCCGACCGTCCAGTGGCTCATGGCGCTGCCGGCCCTCGTCGCGGCGCTCGTCCTGCGGCCGAAGAAACCGTTCACGCCCGCGTGAGGACCAGCCCGGCAGGGCACTCCGTCACCAGGGGTCGGTCGGGCCCGGGCACTCCGGGAACGGCTGCTGGAACGCCATGCTCCGACCCGGCTTTCGGCGGCTCTCGGACTCCCTCCCGTGTGACTTCGAGCCCCAGAAGCGGCCGCACTCTCCGCCGAGGAAGACGGTGACGGTGCTCCCCTTCCGCCCGACCATGCCCGCATGCTGGGCCGCGTCGCAGACGTTCGAGCCGATGTAGTAGACGCGCGTCCCCCAGAGCGAGCCTTTCCCGTACCGGTCGTAGGCGCAGGTACAGTCGAAGCTCGAACCATCCGACATCGCCTCGAGCTCCCTGCTGAATAGCCCCGGACAGGGCTTCAGGTCGGCGGCGTCGCTCGGCGCGGGCGGGCAGGGGGGAGGCTCGGCTGTGAAGGAGAAGGTCGCCGTCGGGGAGGCGAAGTTGCCTGAGACGACGCCGTTCGCCGAGGAGCCCCAGAGGCGCGGGCAATCGGGCTGCCGCCAGAACGTCACGACGTCGCCCGGGCGGGTGAGCGCCCCGGCGTGACGAGCGGCCTCGCAGAGGGACGACGACGGGTCGTAGCGGCCGTTCCCGCGGATGCCGATTCCGGAGTCCCTGGTGCAGACGCACGACCTCGACTCTCCGACCGCCATCTCGCCGATGTTCTCGAACAGCGACGGGCACTGCGGGAGGAGCCCGGCGGGCGTCGCCGCCGACGTCGCGGCCGCGGCCTCCCCGGCAGGTGTCGTCGTCGGGGCGGACCCGCCGGGCGCCTCGCCCGCCGACGGGACCGGCGCCGGACCCGTCGCGCCGTCCCGGTACGCGGCGATGCTCGTGATCGGCCCGCCGGCCTTCCCCTCGAAGAGGACCCTCACCCGGACCGGCCAGCGCGCCCCGTCGGCCTTCCTCGGCGTCGCGAGCCCGAGGACGGCCTTCGGCTCGCCGGGCGCCGGGGAGAGCTCGAGCTTCCCGAGCTGCTGCTCGACGACGGACACCCTCGTGGAGAGCGGGGGGTCGAAGAGCCACTCGACCTCGCGCGCAGCCCCCGTGGCGGGGCTCTTCGAGACGACGATTCGCGCCCCCTTCGGGACCTTCGCGAGGGCGCGGAGGCTCGCGGCGTCCTCGGACTCGACCGTGCCGAGGTGCCCGCGGATGCCGAACAGGTCGAGCATGCTCGCGGCCGGCAGCTCGGCCACCTGGAGGCTCTGTGCGGTCGCGTAGACCTGGTGGAGCACCTCGCGCGCCTCGGCGACGCTCCCGGGCCCCTGCATCGGCCGGCACGACTTCTGCCCGACGACGATGATCCCGGCGATCGCGCCGATCACGAGCACCGTGGCGAGCATCGTGCCCAGGGCGAGCGCGCCGGGGTTCAGGGCGAATCCCATGCGCCTCACCGAGTCGACCTGCTGCTCGAGGCGGTTCGGCGCGAGCGGGACCTCCGGAGGCGGGACGCGTTCCGCGATCTCCGCCAGCGCGACGAGCGCGTCGGCCCAGTCCCTCACCTGCGCCGCGGAGGGGATCCAGCTCATGAAGGCCGTCGAAAGATGGAACGTGACGTTGAGCGCGCCGGGGCGGAGGACGAGCTGCCTCCGGGCGAAGGGCCCCTCGAAGCGGAGGAGCCGCGCCAGGAGCACCGGGACGCCGGGCTCGGCGAGGAAGCGGCGGACCCACGCCTCCTCCTCGCCGAAGACGTCGAGGCCGTCGAACGCAGGGACGGCGAAGCGGATCGGCCGCTTGCCCGCCAGGCCGGCGAGGAGCCGCGTGTCGCCCGAGCCCGCCGTGATGCCGCACCTCGTCCAGACGGCGACGTCGGCCTCGAGGGCGAGCCGGGGACCCCGGGAGAAGAACCCCTGAAAACGCCGCCCCCCGAACGTTCCGTCGTAACGACGGTACTGGAATCCGTAAGGGAAGCCGACGAGACCGAGGGCGCCGAACATCCGGTCGAACCGCCCGTTCCTCGCGCGAAAGCCGAAGTAGGCGACGATCGCCGGCAGGACCATCAGGAGGAAGGCGCCGATGCCGAACGGCAGGAATATCTCCGTCCCGTCGGCGCCCGGAGTGCGGCTCATCCGCCCGAGCGGGACCAGGAAAAAGCCGACGAAGATCGTGAAGACGTAGACCGCGACGACGCCGCTGACGAGACAGCCGCGGACGTAGGACATCGCGACCGACTGGACGATTCGACCCATCACGGCCTCCCCTCGACGAGATCCGAACGGACGAAACGAAAGGCGCGGAGACGGGACATCGTACGACGGCCGCGCCTCCTTCCACCGGCGACGGACTACCCGTGCGTCTTCGCCCGGACCGCGACGTCGACCGAGACGGTCCGGCAGCGGGCCTCGGGCCCGGCCGCCTTCGGCTCCAGCGCGACCCGCGCAGTACCCGGTGCCAGGGCCTCGAGCTCGTAGTGGAGCGTCGTCACGCCGCCGTCGTCCTCCGGGGGAGGCGCCTCGACCCGTCGACGGACGAAGCGGACCGCGCGTCCTTCGATCCGCGGGGCGGCCGGCCACTCGCACTGGAGCTGCCCGGGGATCCCGACCGGGCGCGTGACGACGACGTCGATCGCCTCTCCGGCCGCGACCTCGACGGCCGTCTCGTTCCTCACGACCCGCATCGGCCGCGCCCCCTTCTCCACGCCCTCGTCCCCGCTGCCCGGCGCGCCCGCGTCGGCGCAGCCGAGTCCCCCGAGAAGCGCGGCCATCGCCGCGACGGTCGCCCGGGTCGCGAGCGCTCGCATCACGATTCTCGAAGCTACCACCGCGCGGCGGGGCGCACGACCGCGATCGAACGCTCCGGGCCGGATTGCCCGGGAATTGTCTGAGATCGCATCTCTGCGTCGCTTGACCGTACGGACGTCGCGCGTCGATCATGCCCTGCTACGTCTTTCCACTCCGCGGCCCGCGAGGCGGCCTCCCGTCGCCTCTGTTCGTCGCGAGAGAACCGGAGGATCGGCATGCGCCTCTCTCCCACGCGCCGCCTCGCCCTCGCGGCCTTCGCGATCGCCGTCGCCGTCGCGCTTCCCTCCCTCGCGCAGAAGGCCCCGCCGAACGACGTCACGAAGGCGGAGCACTACCTGAAGAAGCTCGAGGACCACGCCCGACGTGCCCGCGGCGCGGCATTCAAGCCGGGCTACGAGGACAACGAGGCGCTGAAGAGGGTCAAGGAGCTGAAGGAGAGGTATCCCGACGACCCGGCCGTCGAGGCGCTCTTCCAGCGCGCCCGGACGGCTCTCATGGGGAGCAAGGGAGACTTCATCGAGATCACTCCGGAGATGCTCGCCTACCGGAAGAACGAGGAGAAGCTCCGCGACCTCTTCGCGGCGGAGGCCGAGAAGGAGTGGGCGGCGTTCGGCCGGACGCCCGGCATGTCGAACCCGCTCGCTCCGGCATTCCCCGCCCCGTCGATCGAGGACGAGTCCTCAGACTCGCTCCGCGGCCGGTACGTCGTCCTCGAGAACGCCCGGTACCCCGACAACGAGTTCGTGGAAGGCGGGCAGCAGTACCTCTTCGTCGGCTCGATCGCGACCGGGTTCTACTGGGTCGAGCTCGGCACGCGGCCCTGGATCGGCGTCTACGAGGCGCTCAAGCGCTACCGCCGTCTCGTGAACGCGGACCTCCCCGAGCAGCTCGCGTTCACGGTCGTCGGGAAGGTGAAGGGCGTGCGGCTCCTCGTCCCCCAGGCCGAGAAGAAGCGGACCCTCTCGCCCCAGTGGGGGTGGGTCGTCGAGCCCGTCGCGATCAGGGTCCCGGAGCTCACCTTCACGAGGGCGGACGCCTCGGAGGCGGGGGGCTCGTTCGCCGGCGAGGCGAGGCTCGAGCAGATCAAGGGCTCGCTCTACACGGTCCGGTCGGTCCCGGCGGGAGCGGCCCCCGAGCAGGTCGTCGAGACGTTCGCGACGGCGATCAAGGAGAAGAACCTCCCGCTCTACCTCGAGTGCATCAGCCCGGAGCGAAAGGCGGGGCCGCGCGCGAGAGACCTCCTCATGTACCACTGGGACCTGCACCAGTTCCGGTTCTCGAAGCTCTACGTCCACGTCACGGTCGAGCCGGCGGTCATCACCGTCCGTAAGGGCTACGACACCGGGAACGACCTCGAGTCGTTCTTCCTGACGGACGAGCAGAAGAAGACCGTGGAGCGGATCTCGGAGGAGCTCGTGGAGGACGCGGAGCTCAGGACGAAGGCCTGGGACGAGAGGGGCCGCCAGTACGGCTCCCCGAAGCCCCGCTTCCTCAAGCGCACCGGCGGAGCCAAGGGCCGGTGGTACGTCATGAACTTCGAGCAGCCGTTCTGAGAGAGGGAGGAGACGATGAGAACCGCACGCTCCGTGTCCCTCATCCTCGCCCTCGCCGTTCTCGCCGCTCCGGCGCCCGGCCAGACCGACCCTCTCCCGGGCCGATCGGGGAGCCGCGCCGCGGCCGTCGACGCCGCGTCCGAGAAGGTCGGCGAGATGTCCCGCCTCCTCTCCGTCTCCCGCGAGAAGCCCGAGCGGGCCGTGAAGGCCTGGGACGGCCTGACGGCGGAGCTGTGGGAGTCCTGGCGCGAGGGAACGCCGCCCGCGGGAGCGGCCGGCGGCTCCGGGGAGCGCCGCGCGAGGAGCCCCCACGAGGCGTTCCTCGCCGAGTGGACTTCGGGAGGGCGGGAGCTCCTCGTCTTCCGCCAGGGCCTCGTCCAGCGGACCGACGGCCTCCAGGCCGCGATCGACGCGTTCCCGGCCCGCCGCACCGAGTGGCTCGCGCGGATGGAGGACGCATCGAAGAGGATGGGGCTCGGAGAGAAGGCCCTCGCGGAGGCCGCCCCGAAGGCGGCCGCGGTGCAGGAGGCCCTCGAGAGGACCGTCGTCGCGAAGAACGTCGCCGTCAACGTCGCCGCCGACACGCAGGCGCTGCGGGACCAGGCCCAGCGCGAATACGGGAAGAAGGAGACGATGCCGGCCCCGGTGACGAACGTCCTCGGCCGCTTCGCGAAGGCGACGGAGCTCCATCCCGGGGTGCCGGAGAGCTGGCAGCGGGCCATGCTCGACGCCGCCGCCTCGGTTCGGAAGGCGTTCGAGCTGAACGGCGCGACGCGGGCGAAGTACGACACGACGTACGGCGCCCTCGTCCAGCAGCAGCTCTTCGAGCCGGTCGGGCGCTTCAAGGGGCTCGCGTTCAAGGACCTCCCGGGCCCCCCGACGAGGCTCGAAGCGGACCTCCGCGCGCTCCTGGGGAAGCTCGGGGAGAGGAAGGTCACGCCGGAGGACCTCGAGAAGGAGAAGCAGCGGAACGCGACGGAGTGCCGGGCGCGCTACGCCGACCTCGAGACGAACAACGTCGCGACGAGGCGAGCCCTCGATCTCGCCGTCGCCCGGACGTGCGGGGCCTCCGCCTGCCGGGACGCCCATGCCTCCGCGACGCAGGGAGCCTGCTCCTCCGGGGACATCCGGGAGATGTCGCTGCGTCTCGCCCAGTGGGCCGGAAAGAGGCTCGAGAAGCAGAGGCAGCTCCGGGCGACGCTCGAGCTCGACCTCTCCTCAGGGGCCAAGTCGTTGACGACCGAGCGCCGGCTCGCCGTCCTCGCCCAGATCGAATCCCTCAACGAGATGTCCCCAGAGGAGCTGGACCTCGCGCGGCTCATCCGGGAGCGCCAGAAGGGGACCGATGCCGCCTGTGCCGTGAAGTTCGAGGCCGCGGAGAGGGCCTGCGACTGGTCCGGGCCGGAGTGCACCGCGGCCCGCGCACCGCTGGAGTCGGAGATCCGCTCGCTCGAGGAG
>JBDIBE010000205.1:0-6204 GCA_039812785.1 Thermoanaerobaculia bacterium
CGCCGCCGACGCCCAGGCGCGGCTCGACCGCGACGCCCTCGCCGCGCGCGAGCAGCTGCGGGCCGAGGCGCAGGCCCTCGCCGCCGAGATCGCGGCCTACGCGCTCGGCAGGAAGGTGGCCTGATGGCGAGAGCGCTCCTCGCGCCGCTCCTCTCCGAGGGAAGCGCCGAGACCTTCCTCGGCCTGCCCTACCCGCTCTGGCAGACGATCAACCTCGTCGCCTTCCTCGCCCTCCTCGTCTGGCTCCTCCGCAAGCCGATCGCGCAGTTCTTCGGCAACCGGCAGAAGGACGTCGCCGAGACCGTGAAGAAGGCCGAGGCGGACCAGAACCGCGCCGAGGCCCTCGCGAAGGAGCTCGGCGACCGCCTCTCGAGGATCGAAGGAGAGATCGAGGCCCTCCGAGCGCACGCCCGCGAGCAGGCCGAGGCCGAGGAGAAGGAGATCGCCGCGCGCGCCGTCGAGGAGGCCGAACGCGTCGCCGCGCGGAGCCGCACCGAGCTCGACGCCCGCGTGCGGAGCGCGCGGAACGAGCTGACGGCCTACGCCGCCGACCTCGCGGTCGAGCTCGCGCGCGACCTCGTGAAGAAGAACGTCACGCCGGAGGACGAGAAGCGCCTCCTCGCCGAGGGCGTCAAGGAGCTCGCGGGAGGAGGACGATGAAGGACGCCGGCGCCGCCTTCGCGCGCCCCTACGTCGACGCCTTCTTCGAGGTCGCGGGCTCCGTCGACGCCGTCGAGGCGCTCCTTCCGCCCCTCGACGACGTCGCCCGCGCGCTCCACGCCTCCGACGAGCTCCGGGCCGTCCTCGCGAACCCCGGCGTCGGCCGGAAGGAGAAGCGCGCGCTCGTGGCCGCCCTCGCCGACGCGGCGAAGGCGCCGGAGCTCGCCGGGCGCCTCCTCCGCGCCCTCCTCGACCGCGGGCGAATCGCCAGGCTCTCCGCCGTCCTCGAGGCCGTCCGCCTCCGCGTCGACCGCGAGCGCGGCGTCGTCGAGGCGAGCGTCCGCGCGTCCGCGCCGCTCGCCCCCGAGGCCGCCGAGGAGATCCGGAAGGCCCTCGAGGCCCGCGCCGGACGCCGCGTCCGGCTTCAGACAGAACTCGACCCCTCGCTCCTTTCGGGCTTCGTCGTCCGTCTCGGGAGCGAGGTCTTCGACGCCTCCCTCTCGCGCCGGCTGTCGCGCGCGCGGAAGGCCCTGGAGGGCGCCGCGGGCGCCGCCTGATCGACCGAGGGCAAGGAAAGAGACGCCGCCATGACCGAAATCAGCGCACGCGAAATCACGCAGCTCATCAAGGCGCAGCTCGCCGGCCTCGACCGCGGCATCGACACCGCCGAGGTCGGGACCGTCTCCTCCGTCGGCGACGGCATCGCCCGCGTCTACGGCCTCGAGAAGGTCATGGCGGGCGAGCTCCTCGAGTTCCCGAACGACGTCTACGGCCTCGCCCTCAACCTCGAGGAGGAGGACGTCGGCTGCGTCCTCATGGGCGACACGAAGCTGATCAAGGAGGGCCAGGAGGTCCGCCGGACGAAGCGGATCATCTCGGTCCCCGTCGGCCCCGGCCTGATCGGCCGCGTCGTCGACCCGCTCGGCCAGCCGCTCGACGGCAAGGGCCCGATCGAGGCGAAGGAGTACTACCCGAACGAGCGGATCGCGCCCGGCGTCGTCGCGCGCCAGCCCGTCAAGGAGCCGATGCAGACGGGCCTCAAGGCGATCGACGCGATGATCCCGATCGGCCGCGGCCAGCGCGAGCTCATCATCGGCGACCGCCAGACGGGGAAGACCTCCGTCGCCCTCGACGCCATCATCAACCAGAAGGGGAAGGGCGTCGTCTGCATATACGTCGCGATCGGGCAGAAGAACTCGACGGTCGCGCAGGTCGTGCAGACGCTCGAGCAGCACGGCGCGATGGAGCACACGATCGTCGTCGCGGCGAGCGCCTCCGACCCGGCCCCGCTCCAGTACATCGCCCCCTACGCGGGCTGCGCGATGGGCGAGTACTTCCAGTTCACGGGCAAGGACGGCAAGCCCGCGTCGAAGGACAACCCGGGCGGCCACGTCCTCGTCGTCTACGACGACCTCACGAAGCAGGCCGCGGCCTACCGCGAGATCTCGCTCCTCCTCCGCCGCCCGCCGGGCCGCGAGGCGTACCCGGGCGACGTCTTCTACCTCCACAGCCGCCTCCTCGAGCGCGCTTCGAAGCTGAACGACGAGCTCGGCGGAGGGTCGCTCACGGCGCTCCCCGTCATCGAGACGCAGGCGAACGACGTCTCCGCCTACATCCCGACGAACGTCATCTCGATCACCGACGGGCAGATCTTCCTCGAGTCGGACCTCTTCTACGCGGGCCAGCGGCCGGCCATCAACGTCGGCATCTCGGTCTCCCGCGTCGGCGGCTCCGCCCAGGTCCGATGCATGCGGACCGTCTCGGGCACGCTCCGCCTCGACCTCGCGCAGTACCGCGAGCTCGCGGCCTTCGCCCAGTTCGGCTCCGACCTCGACAAGGCGACGCAGAACCAGCTGAACCGGGGCAAGCGCCTCACCGAGGTCCTCAAGCAGAACGTCTTCGTCCCGATGGACGTCGCCCTCCAGGTCGCGTCCGTCTTCGCCGGGACGAAGGGCTTCCTCGACGACCTGCGCGTCGAGGCGGTCCTCCCGTTCGAGAAGACGCTCCACCGGTACCTCTCGTCCGAGCGGACGGCGCTCCTCGACGAGGTGCGCACCGCAAAGAAGATGACGAAGGAGATCGAGGACGGCCTCGCGGCCGCCGTGTCGGAGGCCAAGAAGCTCTTCCTCGCGGACAACCCGAGCGCGAAGGCCTGATCCCGGAGGCGTCATGCCGAACCTGATCGACATCCGGCGGCGGATCCGCAGCGTCAAGTCGACGCAGCAGATCACGAAGGCGATGAAGATGGTCGCCGCGTCGAAGCTCCGCCGGTCGCAGGAGCGGGTCATCGCCGCGCGCCCCTACGCCGGGACGCTCGAGGCGACGCTCGCCTCCGTGGCGGGACGCCTCCCGGCGCGGCCCGACGGCGCGCCGGCGCATCCCCTCCTCGCGCAGCGCGAGGAGAAGAAGGTCGTCCTCGTCGTCGTGACGGGCGACAAGGGGCTCTGCGGCGCGTTCAACACGAACGTGAACCGCGCGGCCGGGGCCTTCGTCCGGGAGAAGACGGCCGCGGGCGTCGAGGTGAGCCTCGTGACGCTCGGCCGGAAGGCGACCGACTTCTGGAAGCGCCGCTCCGTCCCCGTCCTCGAGGCGCGGCCGGGCCTCTTCCAGCGCTTCGACTACGCGGCCGCGGCCGAGATCGCCCGCTCGCTCTCGGCCCGTTTCACGGGCGGCGAGTTCGACGCGGTCTACGCCCTCTACAACGAGTTCAAGAGCGTCATTTCGCAGGTCGTCACGAAGCGACGCCTCCTGCCGATCGAGCTCGCCGCCCTCGGCGAGGGATCCGGCGGGACGGACTACGTCTTCGAGCCGGGGCCCGACGCGATCCTCGGCCGGCTCCTCCCGCGGCACGTCGAGTTCCAGGTCTTCCGCGTGCTCCTCGAGTCGAACGCGGCCGAGAACGCGGCGCGGATGACCGCGATGGAGGCCGCCACGAAGAACGCGGGCGAGATGATCGGGTCGCTCACGCTCATCTACAACCGGGCGCGCCAGGCCAAGATCACGAAGGAACTCATCGAGATCGTCTCCGGGGCGGAGGCCTTGAAGTGACGCCCGCGGCCTCCCCCGGCTCCCCGTCCCACGAGAGCTCCCGGCCCCGCCGGCCGCAGAGGTAGAACATGGCCATCGAAGGCAAAGTCGTCCAGGTCATCGGCGCCACCGTCGACGTGGAGTTCCCGGGCGGGCACCTGCCGTCCATCCTGAACGCCGTCCACATCAGCGACCCGGACGGCCTCTCCACGATCCCGATCGACCTGGTCACCGAGGTCGCCCAGCACCTCGGCGAGAACCGGGTCCGCTGCATCTCGATGAAGCCGGCGGACGGCCTCGTGCGGGGCATGAAGGCGACGGACCTCGGCCAGCCGATCTCGGTCCCGGTCGGGCCGGAGACGCTCGGGCGGATCCTGAACGTCATCGGCGAGCCGGTCGACGGCCTCGGCGAGGTGAAGACGAAGGAGCGCTGGCCGATCCACCGGCACGCCCCCGCCTACGACGAGCAGACGACGTCGGTCGAGATGTTCGAGACGGGGATCAAGGTCATCGACCTCCTCGAGCCGTACACGAAGGGGGGCAAGACGGGCCTCTTCGGCGGCGCGGGCGTCGGCAAGACCGTCCTCATCATGGAGCTCATCAACAACGTCGCGAAGGCCGCCGGCGGCTACTCGGTCTTCGCGGGCGTCGGCGAGCGGACCCGCGAGGGGAACGACCTCTGGCTCGAGATGACCGAGTCGGGCGTCATCGACCCGCACGACTGGAAGAAGTCGAAGGCCTCTCTCATCTACGGCCAGATGACGGAGCCCCCCGGCGCGCGCCTCCGCGTCGGCCTCACCGGCCTCACGGTCGCGGAGTGGTTCCGCGACACCGAGGGGAAGGACGTCCTCCTCTTCATCGACAACATCTTCCGCTTCACGCAGGCGGGCTCCGAGGTCTCGGCCCTCCTCGGCCGCATGCCGTCCGCGGTCGGCTACCAGCCGAACCTCGCGACGGAGATGGGCGAGCTCCAGGAGCGGATCACCTCGACGAAGCGCGGCTCGATCACCTCCGTCCAGGCGATCTACGTCCCGGCCGACGACCTGACCGACCCCGCCCCGGCCACCGCTTTCGCCCACCTCGACGCGACGACCGTCCTCTCGCGGCAGATCGCCGAGCTCGGCATCTACCCCGCGGTCGACCCGCTCGCCTCCACCTCGAAGATCCTCTCCCCGATGATCGTCGGCGAGGAGCACTACGCCGTCGCGCGGCAGGTCCAGCAGATCCTCCAGAAGTACAAGGACCTCCAGGACATCATCGCGATCCTCGGCATCGACGAGCTCTCCGAGGACGACAAGCTCGTCGTCGCCCGCGCGCGGAAGATCCAGCGCTTCCTCTCGCAGCCGTTCCACGTCGCCGAGCAGTTCACGGGCATCCCCGGCAAGTACGTCAAGATCGCCGACACCATCCGCTCGTTCAAGGAGATCTGCGAGGGCAAGCACGACGAGGTGCCCGAGCAGGCGTTCCTCCTGCAGGGGACGATCGAGGACGTCCTCGAGCGCTTCGAGCGGATGAAGAAGGCGGGCGAGGCCTGATCCCGTGTCCGCGCCGGGCCGCCTGAACCTGACCGTCGTCACGCCGGAGCGCTCCGTCGTCGAGCGCGTCGCGTGCGACGCGGTGTCGCTCCCCGGCGAGCTCGGGGAGCTCGGGATCCTGCCGGGGCACACGCCCCTCGTCTCCCTCCTCGCCGTCGGCCCGGTGGCCTGGACCGACGGCGGGAAGAAGACCGCCGTCGCCGTCCGCGGCGGCTTCGTCGAGGTCGCGGGAGACGCCGTCCGCGTCCTCGCCGACCTCGCGGCCGAGCAGGCCGCCGTCGACGTCGAGGAGGCGCGCCGCGAGGCGGCGGAGGGCGACGTCCGCCGGCTCGCCGTCGTCGGACAGGAGCAGCTCGACGCCGTGAACGCGGACATCGCGTTCGCGGAGGCGAAGCTCGCCGTCGCCGGGGGGCGCTGAGGCCGTGGCGGACGAGACGGGCGAGAAGGACGGGAAGGTCCGCGAGGCGTTCGACGCGGTCCGCCGCGACCTCGACCACCGCCTCGGCGACGAGGAGCGGGCGGCCGTCGAGAAGGTCCGCGACGCGGCCGCCGCGGGGGACGCGGAAGGGGCCCGCGACGCCCTCGCCGAGGTGAAGGAGCGGCACGGCTGGCTCTACGAGGAGCTCGTGAAGCACCCGCGCCTCGCGACGATCGTCGACGAGCTCGCCCTCTGGGGCTTCTGAGCTCCTGACGCCCCGGGACCGCCGCGGAAGCGGCCGGCCCCGCTCCGCGGCGGAATCCCGCCCGCGCTCGAACCCGTATCATCGTCCGGCCTTGATCGCCGAGACGGAAAGAGACCCCTGGTACGCGAGCTGGTTCGGCGAGGAGTACCTCGCCCTCTACCCCGACCGCGACGACCAGGAGGCCGAGCGCCAGGCCGACTTCGCCCTGCGGGTCCTCGCGCCCTACGCGGCGCGGGGGCGCGGCGGGATCCTCGATCTCGCCTGCGGCACGGGGCGCCACGCCGTCGCGCTCCGTCGCG
>JBDIBE010000206.1:0-6157 GCA_039812785.1 Thermoanaerobaculia bacterium
GAGACGACGGCGGCGAAGAGGCCGCGGCGGCCGGCACGACGCCCGCGCGAGGTGACGAGGACGAGGGGGAGCGCGTCCGCGTCGCGCAGGCGCCGGATCGACTCGGCGAGGCGCCGCCCGTCGAGCTCGGACATCTCCTCGTCGAGGAGTGCGGCGTCGAAGGCCTCGCCCGCCTCGACCCATGCGAAAGCCTCGCGCGGAGAGGCGGTCGCGCGGACGGACATCCCCCAGGCCGCGAGCGTCTCGGCGAGCGTCTCGCGCGACGCTGCGCCGTCGTCGACGAGGAGGGCGCGGAGGCCGGCGAGCCGCTCGAGCCCGGGAACGGGCGCCTCCCTGGCGGCCGGGGGGCCTTCGGGGAAGGCGAGCGTCACCCGGAACGTCGTCCCCTTCCCGCCGCTCTCGGCCGCGATGCCGCCCCCCATCTTCTCGGCGAGGCGCTTGCAGATCGCGAGCCCGAGCCCGGTGCCGCCGTACTGGCGTGTCGTGGACGGGTCGACCTGCGAGAAGCTGCGGAAGAGGCGGTCGAGCCGCACGGGCGGGATTCCGATCCCCGTGTCCCGGACGACGACCTCGACCCTCCACGACCGTTCGCGCTCCGCACGCGCGGAGGCCCGGAGGAGGACCTCGCCCGACTGCGTGAACTTCACGGCGTTCGAGAGGAGGTTGAGGAGCACCTGCCGGACGCGGGTGACGTCGCCGATGAGGAAGGCGGGGACGGAGGGGTCGACGCGGTACGCGAGGTCGAGCCCCTTGGCGGCGGCGGCGGGCGCGACGAGGTCGAAGGAGTCCTCGACGGCGTCCCGGAAGGAGAAGGAGCGGCTCTCGAGCTCGAGGCGCTCCGACTCCATCTTCGAGAAGTCGAGGACGTCGTTCAGGAGCGTCAGGAGCGTGTCGCCGCTCGTCCGGATCGTCTCGACGTAGTCGCGCTGCTCGGGGGTGAGGGCCGTCTCGAGGAGGAGGCCGGCCATGCCGATGACGGCGTTCATCGGGGTCCGGATCTCGTGGCTGATGTTCGCGAGGAACTCCGTCTTGGCGCGGCTCGCCGCCTCCGCCGCGTCGCGCGCGGCGGTCAGCTCGGCCTCGGCCCGCTTGCGCCCGCCGATGTCGCGCGAGATGCCGACGAAACGGTGCGGCTTACCGTCCTTGCGGAGGACCGAGGTCCGGAGCGCGACCCAGAACTCCTCGCCCGTCCGCGTGACGTTGAGGACGTCGCCGCGGAAGCCCCCCTCGCGCGTCTCGTGCGCGACCCTCTCGGCGAAGCCGGGAGGGTTGGAGGGGGAGAGGAAGAGCGGCCACGGCTTCCCGAGGAGCTCCTCGCGGGTCCAGCCGGAGCGCTCGAGGACGGCGTCGTTGACCCAGGTCAGCCGCCCCTCGAGGTCCGTCACGAGGACGAAGTCGGCGCTCGCCCGCGCCAGGTGCTCGAGGAGCGCGCGCTCTTCGTCGGGGCCGAACGGGACGCCCGGCCCCGGGGTCACCAGGCGAGCTCGTAGACGCAGGCCGCGGCGCCCGAGGCGGCGCAGGCCGACTCGGTCACCACGATCGGCCCGGGCGCCTGAAGCAGGCGCAGCGCCTCCTCGTAGTAGCCCCGCCCCGAGGCGCAGTAGACCGGGGAGAACGCCGTCGGGCTCTCGATCCGGATCCGCCCGGCGCGCTCGCCGACCCGCTCGTAGACGGATTTCCCGAAGGTCTGGAACTGGTGGTGGAGGATCGTCATCCGCTCGAAGAAGCGGTGCGGCTCGCCGCTGATGAAGCTCTTGTAGACGCCCGTCAGGTTGAGCGCCGCCGAGTGGCGCCCGAGAGCCGTCCACGTCTCGACGGGGTCGCCGCCGGCGGCGGCGGCGATGGCGCGGTCGAGCTCGATGACGACGGAGAAGGGGATCCAGCCCGTCGGGAGGACGGGCCGGGCGAGGAGGGCGAGGACCGGTTCGGAGAGGCGACTCTTGACCGGCTCGTAGTCCGGGCCGAACTTGTGGGCGGCCCAGCTCAGGTGAGCGCGGAGCATCGTCCCCTTCACCATCGCGCGGTCGTCGAAGAGGTCCACGGCGGGAGAGGCCATCGTCCGTGGAGGTTATCGCGTTCCTTCGCCGCGGGCGCGGCGGAATTCAGTCCCGCCGCCGCCCGGCCTCCCGGAGCGGGTACTTCGTCGCGACGTAGTCGTCGACGAGGGCCTGGAAGGCGGCCGAGAGCTCCTCGTACGAGCCCCTGAGCGTCGTGAACTTCTGGCCGTCCACGTAGACGGGGCAGCTCGGCGCCTCGCCCGTGCCGGGGAGGCTGATGCCGATGTTCGCGGCCTTCGACTCGCCGGGGCCGTTCACGATGCACCCCATGACGGCGAGCGTCATCGTCTCGACGCCCTCGCGCTCCGCCTTCCAGGCGGGCATCTTCTCCCTCACGTAGCCCTGGATCCGCTCGGCGAGCTCCTGGAACGTCGTCGAGGTCGTCCGCCCGCAGCCGGGACAGGCGGTCACGCTCGGCGCGAAGGAGCGGAGGCCGAGCGACTGGAGGAGCTCGCAGGCCGCGTACACCTCCTCGCGCCGGTCGCCGCCGGGCCGCGGCGTGAGGGAGACGCGGATCGTGTCGCCGATCCCCTCGGCGAGGAGGACTCCCATCGCGGCGGACGACCAGACGAGCCCCTTCGTCCCCATGCCGGCCTCCGTCAGGCCGAGGTGGAGCGGCTGGTCCGTCCTCGAGGCGAGGTCGCGGTAGAGGGCGATCAGCTCGGGCGGGCGGGAGACCTTGCAGGAGATGACGACCTGGTCCTTCCGGAGGCCGCTCTCGAGGGCGAGCTCGGTCGACTGGACCGCGGAGAGGACCATGCACTCGTTCAGGACCTGCTCCGGCGTCCTCCCGAGGTCCCGGTCGGTGTTCTCCTGCATCTTCGCCATGACGAGCTCTTGGTTGAGGGAGCCGCCGTTGACGCCGATGCGCACCGCCTTCCCGTTCTCGCGGGCGACGGCGCAGATCGCGGCGAACTGCTCGTCGCGCCGGCGCCCCGTCCCGACGTTTCCGGGGTTGATCCGGTACTTGGCGAGCGCCTTCGCCATCTCAGGGTACGAGGCGAGGAGCGTGTGGCCGTTGTAGTGGAAGTCGCCGATGAGCGGCACGTTGCAGCCGGCGTCGTCGAGCCGCTTGCGGATCTCGGGGACGGCCGCGGCCGCCTCGGGGAGGTTCACGGTGACGCGGACGAGCTCGGATCCCGCCTCGGCGAGCTCGAGGCACTGCCGCGTCGTCGCGGCGACGTCGGCCGTGTCGGTCGACGTCATCGACTGGACGACGACCGGGGCGCCCCCCCCGACGGTCACCTTCCCGATCTTCACCGCCACCGTCCCGTGGCGCCGCGGACTCGTCGTCACGAGGAACCTCCCGCGCCTCCGCGGGCGTCCCCGCCCGCGCCGCGCCGCGGGGACGTTAGCAGAGGGGCCCGTTCCCCTCTCCGCCGGCGCGGGCCGCGCGGATCCCGTCAGAGGGCCGCGTGCACCAGGACGCGCTTGAAGGTGAAGAAGTGAGGCCGCTCGTCGGCGAGCCGCGGCAGGAGCCTCGCGCGATAGGCCGAGAGGAACTCCGCCCAGAGCGCGGGCGAAAGGCGCGACTCGTACTCCGTCAGGATCGAGCTCCGCACCCACTCGACGACGCTCTCCCGCGACTCGAGGAGGTGGGTGTAGACGACGAGCTTCACCTCCTGCCGGGCGAACCCGAGGCGGTGGAGGAGCGTCGCGTAGGCCTCCACCGGCAGGAGGTGCGTCGGGTGGACCCAGCCGCCGAGCGCCGAGGCGAACGGCTCCTCGCCCGCGACCTCGCGCGCCGCGGCCTGCGTCGGGTGGTCCTGGTTCGCCGGCAGGTGGACGGCGAGCTGCCCGCCCGGCGCGAGGAACGAGGCGAGGCGCGGCCAGAGCTCCTCGTGCCCCGCGACGAACTGAAGCGCCGCGTTGGAGAAGACGAGGTCGAACGGGGCGTCGGGGACGAACGTCTCGATCGCCGCCTGCTCGAAGCGGAGCCCCGGCGCGGCGAAGGCCGCGCTCCTGGCGAGCATCTTCGGGGAGCGGTCGACCCCGACGGTCTCCCGCGCCTCGAGCTCGTCGTGGAGACGGCGCGTCAGCTCGCCCGTGCCGCAGCCGAGGTCGAGGGCGCGCATCCCGGGCCGCTTCTCGACGAGGGCGAGGAGGTCGAGGAACGGGGCGCTCCGCTCGCGGAGGAACTTCGCGTACCTCCCGGGGTCCCAGGCGTCCGTCGTCATCGCGCGCGATCCTATCTCCCGGCGTACGATGGAGAGGCCGTGTCGAGCACGAGCGCGAGGAAGAGGGCCCTTCTCTACGGCGCCAACGGCTACACCGGGCGCCTCATCGCCGAGGCCGCGCGCGAGAGGGAGGTCCCGCTCACCCTCGCGGGGCGGCGGCGCGAGGCGATCGAGCCGCTCGCGAAGAGGCTCGACCTCCCGTTCGAGGTCTTCTCCCTCGACGAAGCGCCCCGGCGGCTCGCCGAGCGGGCCGGCCGCTTCGCGGCGGTCCTCCTCGCGGCGGGGCCCTTCTCGCACACGAGCCCGCCCGTCCTCGCGGCGTGCCTGAAGGCGCGCGTCCCGTACCTCGACATCACGGGCGAGATCGGCGTCTTCGAGGCCGTCTTCGCGCGCCACCCCGAGGCGGCGAAGGCGGGCGTCCCGCTCCTCCCCGGCGTCGGCTTCGACGTCGTCCCGTCGGACACCCTCGCCGCGGCCCTCGCCGGCGCGCTCCCCGGCGCGGTGAGGCTCCAGCTCGCCTTCCGCGGCTTCGGCGTCTCGGCCGGCACGGCGCAGACGATGCTCGAGGGGCTTCCGAAAGGCGGCGCCGCGCGCGTCGATGGCAGGCTCGTCCCGGTCCCGGTCGCGTGGAAGACCCGGACGGTGCCGTTCCCGGACCGGCCGCGGCTCGCGGTGACGATCCCGTGGGGCGACCTCTCGACGGCCTACCGCTCGACCGGCATCCCGAACATCGAGACCTACATGGCGATGGACCCCGCGCACGTCTCGGCGCTCCGCTGGGCGCGCGGCCTCCTCCCGCTCGCGGGCGTCGGTCCGGTCCAGGCCCTCCTCTCGGCCTGGGTGAGGAAGGGGATCGCCGGCCCGACGCCGGAGGAGCGGGCGCGGGAGCGCTCGCTCCTCTGGGGACGCGTCGAGGACGGCGAGGGGCGCGCGGTGGAAGGGACCGTCGAGACGCTCGAGGGGTACACGCTCACGGCCGAGACCGCCTGTCTCGCCCTCGAGCGGGTCCTCCGGGGGAGCGTCAAGGCGGGCGCGTGGACCCCCTCGCGCGCCTTCGGCCCCGGCTTTCTCGAGTCGGTCCGCGACACGCGCCTGACGCTCCCGGAGCGGGCGGACGGCGCCGGCCCCGGGAGGAAGGGCGCGGCCCGGAAGGGCTGAGCGCGGGGCCCTCGCGCCCCGCGCGGGCTTCGTCGCAGAATCCGCGCCGCGACGGGCCCGCCCGCCGTCCAGGAGGTTCCGATGCCCCACCTCGACCCGCACCCGGCGGAGGTCCTCGCGCAGCTGAAGGAGCGCGGCCCCCAGACGCGGATCGCCGTCGTCGGCGCGAGCAACGACCCGGCGAAGTACGGAAACGTCATCGTGAGGGACCTCGCCGGGAAGGGCTACACGGTCCTCCCGGTGAACCCCCGCGAGTCGGAGATCGCGGGGATCCCGGCTTACCCGAATCTCGCCTCCGTCCCGGGGCCGGTCCACATCGTGGACGTCGTGACCCCGCCCGCGGTCACGAGGAAGGTCCTCGAGGAGGTGGCCGCGCTCGGATTGCCGGCCGTCTGGCTCCAGGACGGAAGCTGGGACGAGGCGGCGCTCGAGCTCGCGGCGAAGGCCTCGTTCCGGACGGTCTACCAGGCCTGCATCATGGTCGCGAGCCGCCGGGGCTGAGGGCGCTCCCCCGGTCGTTCGCAAGTGACGCTGCGGGAAGGGCTTCTGCAGGCCGGTGTCGCGCCGGGGAGCGCCGGATAAACTCCCCGCCGTGAGCGAGCAGGAAGAGGCGATCGAGACGGACGCGTTCCGCGAGGAGTGCGGTGTCTTCGGCATCTACGGCCACCCGGACGCCGCGAACCTGACCTATCTCGGCCTCTACGCCCTCCAGCACCGCGGGCAGGAGGCGGGGGGGATCGCCGCCTGGAACGGGAAGCGGATCGG
>JBDIBE010000207.1:0-6141 GCA_039812785.1 Thermoanaerobaculia bacterium
CCCGGGCGGCCCCTAGCCCCGGGCGGCGACGGGGAGGGCGCGGCCGGGGACGGTGGTGAAGCGGAGGGGGCGGGCCGGGAGGGAGCCGGGGAGGCCGGCGGCGGCGGCGGCCTCGGAGAGGGTCAGGAAGGCGACGCCGTCGGCGGCCCAGGCGGCGAGCTGGCGCTCGAAGAGGCCGGCGAAGGCGCGGCCCCCCTCGATCTCGGTGTGGACGGAGTGGACGCTGACGCCGGCGGCGTCGCGGACGGCGGCGCGGAGGTGGCCGACGGTCGCCTCGCGGGCCGCGCCGCGGAACTCCTCCCAGGCGAGGAGCTCGTCGAGCGTCGGGAGGGTGGAGGGGACCTCGACGAGGGAGGCCGGAGCGCCGTCCTCGCGGAGCGGGCGGAACGGGGCGCCGCCCCGCGTGTCGGACGAGACGCGGATGCCGCCCGCCTCGCAGGCCTCGACGGAGAGGGCGTTCGCCGTCCAGCCCGGAGCTCCCGCGACCTCGGCGCGCCGCCCGAAGATCTCCGCGAAGCGGTCCGCCGCGCGGCCGAACGTGTCGAAGACCTCCCCGCGCCCCATCGACGGGAGGCGGTCGTGCCAGTCGACGTGGTCCCAGGCGTGGACGCCGCACTCGTGCCCCGCCGCCTCCGCCTCGCGCATCCGCGCGACGGCCTCCTTCCGCTTCCCGATGTCGGGCGCGGGGAGGAGGGTGCCGTAGAGCATCGTCGCGAGGCCGTAGGAGGCCGCGGGCGAGGCGCTCATGACCTTCTTCACGAAGCCGCGGCGGAAGACGCGCTTGACCGCCTTCCCCGTCGAGTCGGGGCCGAGCGAGAAGAGGAAGGTCGCGCGGGCGCCGTGCCGCGCGAGGAGGTCGAGGAGGCGCGGGACCCCCTCGACCGTCCCCCGGAGGGTGTCGACGTCGACCTTGAGCGCGAGGCGCGGGGCGGGGACGCTACACCTCGGGCGTCGTCCGCCCGGAGAGGTAGAAGTCGAGCGTCCTGGCGAGGCCGTCGTCGAAGCCGGTCGTCGGCGCCCAGCCGAGGCACTCCTTCGCCTTGCGGATGGAGGGGACGCGCGTCGTGATGTCCTGGTAGTTCGCGCCGTAGTACTCGGCCGAGGAGACCTCGACGACCTTCGCCGTCCGGGCGAGCTCCGCGAACTTCGGGTACCTCGCCACGGCCTCGAGGAGCTTCTGCGCGAGCTCGCGGATCGAGAGGTCGGCCGCGGGGTTGCCGAGGTTGAAGATCTGGCCGTCGGCGCAGCCGTTCTCGTTCACGAGGACCTTCATGAGGCCGTCGATGCCGTCCTCGATGTAGGTGAAGCAGCGGCGCTGGTGCCCGCCGTCGACGAGCTTGATCGGGACGCCGTAGAGGATGTTGTGGAGGAACTGGGTCAGGACGCGGCTCGACCCCTCCTTCGGGGCGTCGACGTCGTCGAGGTGCGGCCCGTACCAGTTGAAGGGGCGGAAGAGGGTGAAGCGCAGCCCCTGGGCGTTCCCCATCGCCCAGATGACCCGGTCGAGGAGCTGCTTGGAGGCGGAGTAGATCCAGCGCTCCTTGCGGATGGGCCCGTAGACGAGGGACGAGGAGTCCTCGTCGAACTCGCGGTCGGGGCACATGCCGTAGACCTCGGAGGTCGAAGGGAAGACGACCCGCTTGCCGTAGCGCGCGGCCATCTTGATGACCCGGAGGTTCTCCTCGAAGTCGAGCTCGAAGACGGCGAGGGGGTTCTTGACGTAGGTCGCCGGGGTCGCGATCGCCACGAGCGGGAGGACGACGTCGCACTTCTTGACGTGGTACTCGATCCACTCGCGGTTGATGGCGATGTCCCCCTCGAGGAAGCGGAAGCGCTTCTCCCCGAGGAACTCCTCGATCCGGTCGCTGCCGACGTCGAGGCCGAAGACCTCCCAGTCGGTCGTCGTGAGGATCCGCCGCGTGAGGGCGTTTCCGATGAAGCCGTTGACGCCGAGGATGAGGACGCGCATCGGGCCTTTCCGCCGCTTCAGCCCCGGGAGAGGACCCAGGAGCGGAAGGCGGCCTCGTTCATGTCCGGCTGCCCCTCGGGGCGCGCCAGGAGGATCTCCACGGGGCGGTCGTCGCCGCAGTAGACGATGATCGACCGCTCGGTCATGTCGACCTTCCCCGGGAACGTGTCGTGACCGCTGTAGCCGACGAGCCGCGTCTTCCAGATCGTGACCGGGATGCCGAAGACGTCGGTGAAGGCGCCCGGCCAGGGGCGCGAGACGGCGCGGACGAGGTCGTGGACCTCGTGTGCGGGGCGCGTCCAGTCGATGCGCCCGTCCTCGGGCTTGCGGCCGCCGAAGTAGGAGCCCTTCGTCAGGTCGAGCGGCATCCGCGCCGCCGTCCCCGCCTTCAGCCTCGGCCAGCTCCGCGAAAGGACGGTCACGGCCGCCGCGGTGACCCCGCGCGCGACGGTGAGGGCGTCGTCGTCGGGGCCGATCGGGACCTTCTCCTGGTCGACGAGGTCGCCCGCGTCGGGCTTGGCCGTCATGTAGTGGAGCGAGGCGCCCGTGTACGGCGCCCCCTTCAGGATGGCCCAGTTCACCGGCGAGCGGCCCCGGAAGGCCGGCAGGAGCGAGCCGTGCATGTTGAGCGCGCCGCGCGTCGGGATGGCGAGGACCTTCGCCGGGATCATCTTCCGGAAGTAGAAGGAGAAGAGGAACTCGGGGGCGGCGGCGCGGATCGCCTCCTCCTCGGCCCGGCCGTCGAGCGACTCGACGAGCCGGCACGGGACGCCGCGCGCCTTCGCGAGGTCGGCGACGGACTCCCACCAGCGCTCCTCGTTCGGGGTGTCGGGGTGCGTGAAGACGAGACGGACCGGCTCGCCCGCGTCGAGGAGCCACTTCGTGCACTGGTAGCCGACGTCGCTGTATGCGCAGACGACTAGTCCGCTCATGACTCACCCCCTGCGCCGTGGACCCGGCGGACGAGGAAGCGCGGCCGCCCGCGCACCTGCTGGTAGATCCGGCCGACGTACTCCCCGACCATTCCCACGCCCGCCATGATGACCCCCATCACGAGGAAGGCGAGGGCGAAGAGGGTGAAGAGGCCCTCGACCTCGGCGCCGACGACGAGACGGCGGACGAGGAGGAAGACGCCGAAGGCGAAGCCCGCGAAGGCCGTCAGGAAGCCGAGCAGGCCGAAGAGCTGGAGCGGGACGACCGAGAAGCCGGTCATCAGGTCGAAGTTGAGGCGGACGAGCCGGAGGAGCGAGTACTTCGACTCCCCCTCCGCCCGCTCCTCGTGCGCGACCTCGATCTCGACGGGCCTGCGGGCGTAGAGCTGCGCGAGCGCCGGGATGAAGGTCGAGACCTCGTCGGAGGCCGTCATCACGTCGACGACGTCGCGGTGGTAGCCCCGGAGCATGCAGCCGTAGTCGTTGAGCCGCATCCCGGTGATCAGCCCCGTCGTCCGGTTCACGAGGCGGGAGGCCGCCCGGCGGAAGAAGCTGTCCTTGCGCTTCGCCCGGACGGTGCCGACGACGTCGTGCCCCTCGTCCATCCTCGCGACGAGCTTCGGGATCTCCTCGGGGGGGTTCTGCAGGTCGGCGTCGAGGGTGACGACGTACTCGCCGTCCGTCTCGCCGAAGGCCGCCATGATCGCCATGTGCTGCCCGGCGTTGCGGAGGAGCTCGACGGCCTTCACGCGCCCCGGGTGCTCGCGCGCGGCCGCCTTCAGGAGCTCGAGGGAGCCGTCGCGGGAGCCGTCGTCGGAGAAGACGACCTCCCAGGGGCGCCCCATCCCCTCGAGGACGGGGACGAGGCGCGGGAGGAGGCGCGGCAGGTTCTTCTCCTCGTTGTAGACGGGGATGACGACCGACACCTTCCTCGGAACGGGAGCAGGTCTCGTCACAACCGATGAATTCTAGGGGAGCCGGGGGGGCGGCGCACCTCGCCCCGGGAGCCGGGCCTCAGGGGCGGTTCGCGAGGAGGAAGAACTTGCCGTTCGGGCTCCGCGCGAGGACGTGCGGGGGCGAGAGCCCCTTCGCGGGGTTCCCGAAGTCGGGGAGCTGCCCGAAGTGGACGATGCAGAGGACCCGGGCCGGGCCGTTCCACTTCCGCGCGAACTCCTCGTCGGTCAGGTGGAGGCCCCGCTTCGCGGCCTCGGCGCGCCCGAAGTCGAGCTCGCTCCAGCCGAGCCTCACGATCGGGGTGAGCCGCTTGGTGTAGAAGGCGGGCGCCTGGAGGTAGTGCCCCTTCTGGACGAGGAGGTCGTCGGGGCGGAGCTCGCGCTCGAGGACGGCGACGAGCGGCCACATCGTGACGGAGCGGGCGACCGGCGGGAGGGCGAGGAGGAGCGCCGCGAGGAAGCCGATCCACGGGCCCCCGACGCCGAAGGCGAGGAGCTCGGTCGCGAACGGCTTGCGGCCCGGCTTCGTCCGCCCGACGGGGAGGAGGTTCACGAGCGCGCCGAGGGCGAGGAACCCGACGGCGAAGCCGGCCTGCGTCTCGACGCCGTAGCGCGCGGCGACGCGCGCGCCGAAGGCGTAGGCCGCGAGGCCCGCCGCGAGGAGGCCGAAGAGCATCCCGGCCGCCCACCGCTCGGCCCGGAGCGCGGCCCCCTTCTGCCGCGCCCGCTCGATCCCGAGCGCGAGGAGGACGGCGACCGCCGGCCAGACCGGGAGGATGTAGGGCGGGAGCTTGGAGCGCGAGAGGGAGAAGAAGACGACGACGAGGACCCAGAAGACCTGGAGGTAGGCCTCGGCGCCCCGCTCGCGCCACTCGCCTCGGCGGAGCGAGGGGAGGGCGCCCGCGATCCGCCCGAAGAGGACCGACCAGGGGACGAGCCCCGCGAGGAGGACGCCGACGAAGAGGAGCGGGGAGGCCCCGCGGCGGTGCCCGCTCTCGAAGTAGCGCCGGAAGTGCTCGCCGACGACGTAGAAGTCGAACCACTCGGGGTCGCGCCGCGCGATGGCGACGTGCCACGGGACGGTGAGCGCGAGGAAGACGAGGAGCGGCCCGGGCGAGAAGAGCTTCGGGACGACGGCGAGGCGGCGCGAGAGGAGCGCCCAGACGAGGATCGCGCCCCCCGGCAGCACGAGGCCGACGAGCCCCTTGAGCATCACGGCCGCCGCGCACGAGACGTGGAGGACGTAGAGGGCGGCGCGGGCGCGGGCGCGGTTGCCGCTCCGCTCGTGCTCCTGGAACGAGGCGAAGGCGAAGGCCGAGGTCGCGACGGCGAAGGAGAGCGGCCCGTCGATGATGTTGAGCCGCCCGATCGCGACGACGAGGAGGGAGGTCGCGACGATGAGGCCCGCGAGGATCGCGACCCGCTCGCCGAAGCGCCGCCGCGCGAAGAGGACCGCCGCGAGGACCATGCCGACGGCCGAGAGCTTCGCGGGGAGGCGCGCGGCCATCTCCGTCTCGCCGAAGGCCTTCATCGAGGCGGCGACGGCCCAGTAGTGGAGCGGCGGCTTCTCGTAGTAGCGGTGGCCGTTCAGGTGCGGGGCGACGAAGTCGCCCGTGGCGAGCATCTCCCGCGGGATCTCGGCGTAGCGCGCCTCGTCGGGCTCGAAGAACGGGGTGTGGCCGGCCTCGACGAGGAGGAGCGACGTCGCGAGGGCGAGGAGGAGCCAGAGGGCGACGCGGGCGCCCGCGCCGAGAGGCTCGCTCCGGAAGCGGCTGCCGCTCGTCAGGTACGGTCCCAACGCACTCCTCCTTCCGCGTCCCAGGCGCGCTCCGGGGACCAGAGGCCCGCCTCGGTCCGGGTCGAGTCGACGCGGAACCGGCAGGCGCCGCGCCAGTAGTCGTACGGGGTGCCGTTCTTCGCGTGGACGGCGACGTCGAGGAGGTACGTCCCCGGGCCGAGGTCGCAGCGCGCGAGCGTGACGCGGACCCGCGCCGGCGCGTCGAAGCGCGCCGGGAGGAGCCCGTCGATCTCGGTGTTCGTGCCGTGGACGCAGACGTCCTCGGGCGTGAAGAGGCCGATGCCGAAGACGAAGTCGCGGAGCGGGCGGGCGGGCGTCGCCGCGATCTCGACGGTGACCTCCTCGCCCGTGCGGAAGGCGTAGCGCTCGGCGCCGTCCTTCCCGAGGAGGCGAACGCCGTCGATCGTCGCGGAGCGGTCGCCCCAGCGGCGCGGCTTCGCAGGCGCCGGCGCCTCGGGCTCGCCGGGGGCCGGCGGCTCTACGGACGGG
>JBDIBE010000208.1:0-6139 GCA_039812785.1 Thermoanaerobaculia bacterium
ACCATGGTCTGACGACAGGCGATCCGAAGGTAACACGAGCGCAAGCGTTGGCTAGTCTCTGCTCTCGGGGGCGGCTGGAAGCGAATTCGGCCACGGATCGCGGGTCCGCGCGGCGGCCCCTCCCGTCGCGGGGGCCCTCCTCGGCGCGGGGATCTCGGCCGCCTTCCTCTTCCCCTTCCTCGAGTACCTGCCCCGAAGCGCGGCCTGGGCGGGGGCGGACCGGCACGTCTCGCCGCTTCCGCTGCGCGACCTCGTCCGCTTCGTCCTGCCGCGCGCGGAAGGCTCCCACCCGATCGAGGGAGCGGCGTACGTCACGCTCGCGGCGCTGCCGCTCGCCGCCCTCGGGCTCCTCGCCGGGAGGAGGGAGCGGAAGACGCTCGCCCTCGCCCTCGCCGCGGGGCTCCTCCTCCTCGCGGCGTACGACGGGCCCCTCGCGCGCTTCCTCGTCGAGGAGACGCCCGTCCGCTGGAGCCGGACGCTCCTCCTCCTCCCGATCCCCGTCTCGCTCCTGGCGGCGCGCGGGCTCGACGAGCTCCTCTCCCGCGCGCGCCGCCCGGCCCTCGCCGCCCCGCTCGCCTTCGGGATCGCCGCGGGATGCGGGGCGGAGCTCCTCTCCGCGGCCTCGGGGGTCCACGCGATCGCCCCGCCCGCCGCGCGGCGCCTCGAGACGCAGCTCCTCCGGCGGATCGCCTCGGACCCCGGCGTCTTCCGGGTCCTGCCGCTTCACACCTGGCTCCCGGCGAACACGGCGACGTCTCTCGGCCTCGACGACCTGCGCGGGTACGACGCGCTCGCCGACCGCGCCTTCCGGGCCGAGCGCGCGAAGGTCGGCCGCTTCCGCGGCGTCCCGACGCACACCGACGTCGTCGCGCCGTGGGACCTCGCCCCGGGCGGGCGCGAGCTGGACGCCTGGAACGTGAAGTACCTCTTCCTCCACCCGCAGTTCGCCTTCTCCGCGCCGACGCTCAACGCGAAGCTCGGCCTCGACCTCGTCGAGGTCGCGTCGGGCCCGGAGGGGAAGCTCCTCGAGAACCGGCGGGTCCTGCCGCGGGCGCGCGTCGAGAGGGACGGGCGCGCAGCGGGCGAGGCGCGGGTCCTCGAGCGGACGCCGACGCGCTGGGCCATCGAGGTCTCGGCTCCCGCGGGCGGGACGCTCGTCGTCGCGAACGCGGGCTACCCGGGATGGGAGGCGCGCGTCGACGGGAGGCGCGTCCCGGTGGGCGGCGGCGAAGGGCGCCGGCAGGAGGTCGCGGTCCCGCCGGGGAGGTCGAGGGTCGAGCTCGCGTACCGGCCCGCGTCCTTCCGGGCCGGCCTCCTCGTCTCCTTCCTCTCGCTCGCGGGGGCCGCCGCGCTCCTTTCGCGGGGGCGGCGTCAGCGCCGGTAGCTCTCCGGCCTCCGGTCGGCGAGGACGGGGAACTTCCGGCGCGACTCGGCGACGTACGAGGGGTCGACGTCGGCGACGAGGAGGCTCTCCTGCTCCGCGGCGGAGACGATCGTCTCGCCCCAGGGGCCGATCAGCGCGGAGTCGCCGAGGTAGCGGAGGCCGTCTCCCTCGCCGACGCGGTTCACCCCCGCGACGTAGGCGAGGTTCTCCACGGCGCGCGCGGCGAGGAGGAGGCTCCAGTGGCGCCGCCGCCGCTCGGGCCAGTTCGCGATCACGGCGAAGAGGTCGGTCTCCTCTGCCGCGAGGCGGAACGGCTCGGGGAAGCGGAGGTCGTAGCAGACGAGCGGCGTGACGCGGAGCCCCTCGACGTCCCAGGTGACGACGCCGGAGCCGCTCGCCATCACCTTCTCCTCCCCGGCGAAGGAGAAGGGGTGGATCTTCGTGTAGCGCCGGACGACGCCGCCGGGAGAGACGAGGAGCGCCCGGTTCGCGGGGAGCGGCTCGGCCGACTCGGCGACGCCCGCGAGGAGGTGGAGGCCGAGCGCGTCGGCCTGCGCCCGGAGGAACGTCTCGGTCGGCCCCCCCTCGGGCTGCGCGATCCTCCGGCCGTCCATCGAGAAGCCCGTCGCGAACATCTCGGGGAGGATCGCGAGGCGGGCGCCGAGGGAGGCGGCCTGGCCGAGGAGCCGGGCGGCGCGGGCGTGGTTCGCCGGGACGTCCTCCCAGGCGAGGTCGAGCTGGAGGAGGGCGACCTTCATCGCCGCCGATTCTGCCCCGGCCGGGCCGACTTCGCGTTGACGCCCCGCGCGGAGCGCGGATACCCTGCCGGCTCGTCCTGAAGGAGGGCCGATGACGGCACCGAGAGAGCAGTGGGCGTCGCGCGCGGGGCTCGTGCTGGCCATGGCGGGCAATGCGGTCGGGCTCGGGAACTTCCTGCGCTTCCCGGCGCAGGCGGCGCAGAACGGCGGCGGGGCCTTCCTCATCCCGTACCTCGTCGCCTTCGTCCTGATGGGGATCCCGCTCCTCTGGGTGGAGTGGGCGATCGGCCGCCACGGCGGGCAGTACGGCCACCACTCGGTGCCGGGGATGCTCGACCGGATGGGGAAGAGCCGGGCCCTCAAGTACATCGGCGTCTTCGGCCTCTTCACGAACCTGACGCTCGCGGCCTACTACTGCTACATCGAGTCGTGGACGCTCGCCTACGTCTGGCACTCGATCAAGGGGACCTTCCGCTCGACGCCCGCGCCGGAGTTCTTCCCCGCCTACCTCGGGGAGCACGCCGGCTCGATCACGGCGCTGCCGCCCGAGGCGACGCTCTTCTTCATCGCGACGCTCGCCCTGAACGTCTGGGTCCTCTCCCGGGGGCTCGCGAAGGGGATCGAGGTCGCCGCCAAGATCGGGATGCCGCTCCTCATCCTCTTCGGCGTCGTCCTCGTCGTCCGCGGGCTGACCCTGGGGACGGACGCTCCCGGCGTCGTCCAGAGCCCGCTCGAGGGGCTCAACTTCGTCTGGAACCCGAACCTCTCCGGCCTCTCCGACTTCAACGTCTGGCTCGCCGCCGCGGGGCAGATCTTCTTCACCCTCTCCGTCGGGATGGGCTCGGTCCACTGCTACGCGGCCTACGTGAAGCGGGACCGCGACATCGCCCTGAACGCGGCGAGCGCCGGCTGGATGAACGAGTTCGTCGAGGTCGTCCTCGGCGGATCGCTCCTCATCCCGATCGCCACGGCCTACCTCGGCCTCGCGGCGGTGAAGAGCGCGACGTCGGGCGGGAGCGGCTTCTCGCTCGGGTTCCTGACGCTCCCGACGCTCTTCAACAACTGGGGATGGTTCGCGCCGGTGGCCGGCGCGATGTGGTTCGGGCTCCTCTTCTTCGCCGGCATCACCTCGTCGCTCGCGATGGGGCAGCCGATCATGGCGTTCCTCTCCGACGAGTTCGGGACGGAGCGGGCGAAGGGGGCGATCCTCTTCGGCGGCGCGACGTTCGTCCTCGGGATGTGGTGCGTCTGGCTCTACCCCGGCGGCTCGTTCGACGAGTTCGACTTCTGGACGGGGACCTTCTCGCTCGTCCTCTTCGCGCTCCTGGAGACGATCGTCTTCGCCTGGATCTTCGGGATGAAGAAGGGGTGGGAGGAGATCACGCGCGGGGCCGACATGAAGGTCCCCGCGATCTACCGCTGGGTCATCCCGTACGTCACGCCCGTCTTCATCGGCGTCG
This sequence comes from Thermoanaerobaculia bacterium, assembly GCA_039812785.1. Lineage (GTDB taxonomy): Bacteria > Acidobacteriota > Thermoanaerobaculia > UBA5066 > UBA5066 > UBA5066. Next base: position 3,603 of record JBDIBE010000208.1, read on the forward strand.
TGTTCCTCGGCGCCCTCTTCCAGCCCGAGGGGGGCGACTGGGGCGCCGCGTTCCGCGGCCTCTTCGCCGGGCAGGGGTGGACGCTCTCGGCGGGAAGCGTCCTCGGCAAGCTGACCCATGTCGGCGACGCGGGAGGGTGGCACGGGCCGAACGGCGAGGTGACGCCGCGGATGGTGAAGGACCTGAGCCGGATCCTCCTCAGCCTCGTCTTCCTGGCCTGCTCGGCCCTCGTCTTCGTCGCGTTTAGGAAGCGGGAAAGGAGGGCCTCGTGACGAACGCGGCCTGGACGATGCTCGGGGTGACCTGGTCGGTCATCCTCTTCTTCACCGTCCGCTTCTTCGCCAAGGTCCTCCGGAACCCGACCCCCCCGGAGTGAGGACCGTGGGGTCAGGTCTCGAACGGTGTATTGTTCGTCGAACAATACACCGTTCGAGACCTGACCCCTTTCCCTGTGACCCCGAGCGAGGCTAGGACTTCTTCGCGGCCTTCTCGAGGGCGGCCCGGTGGGCCTTCTCGAAGTCGGCGGCGAACTTGGCGAGCAGGTACTCCTCGTCCGCCGAGACCTTGCTCCCGAGGCCGAGGAAGCCGCCCGAGGCGGAGGCGACGGCGCGGGAGGCGGACATCACGTCCGACTCGAGCGAGGCGCGCTTCTCGTCGGGGAAGAGCTGGAGGAGACGGCCGATGATCTCCATCGTCCGCTCGAAGAACTGAGGGCTCGGCGGCGTCTCGAGCCAGGAGAGGAGCTTCGCGTGGGCGGGCGACCCCTCGGCGACGTTCCGCACGGCGGCGATCTTCAGGATCTCGGCCCGCTCGGCCTTCGAGACCTCGCCGTCGACCCAGGCGACCTGGAGGATCGGGACGAGGTGGAGGATCTGGACCGTGTCGCGGTCGTAGCCGGCCTCCTCGAACGCCTTCAGGACCTCCTCGTCCTCGACGCCGTGGTACTCGCCGAGCCTGCGGCGCTCGGCCTCCTTCGCCACGCGTTCGCGAAGCTTCTCGAGGAGGTCGGCCTCCGCCTTCTTGAAGTACTCGTCTTCCACCGCTCGGGCGCGCAGGGACGCGGGACGGGTCTCGGCCATCGGGTGATCCTCCTCGGGAGAATTCGGCGGCGAATCCGCGGCGACGTTTTACCAGAACGGACGGGGACGGCGCCTATTCCCGCCCGGCGTCACTCGTAGAGCAGGTACCGGGCGCGCCGCCGCTCGAACTCCATCTGCTCGGCGGCCCAGCCGGAGACGATGGTCCCCGCGGCGTCTCCCCGCTCGAAGCGCGTCAGGGCTGCGCCGCTCGCGAGGAGGTCGGCGAAGCGCTCCCTCTTCCAGTCGGCGGGATGGAGGTCCCGGAGCGCCGTCGCGATCTCCACGCCGAGGGTGACGGAGCGGAGGGCGGAGCGGTCGGTGACCGTCATCCGGACGCCGCGGCAGCGCTCCCCGGCGTACTTCGACGAGGCGGGCGTGAACTCCACGGGCGCGAAGCGGACGCCGGCGATCCCTCGGAGGTTGAGAGTCCGGGCGAGCCGTTCGGCGTCGATCCAGGGGGCGCCGAGGAGCTCGAACGGGGCGTCGGTCCCGCGGCCGACGGAGACGTTCGTCGTCTCGACGAGCGCGACGCCCGGGTAGAGCGCCGCCTGCGTCACGGACCGGAGGTTCGGGGAGGGGCTCACCCAGGGGAGGCCCGTCTCGTCGTACCAGAGGGAGCGCTTCCACCCCTTCATCGCGACGACGGTGAGGCTCGCGTCGACCTTCCTCTCGTCGACGAGCATCCGGGCGACCTCGCCGATCGTCATCCCCGTGCGGACCGGAAGCGTGTGGACGGCGGTGAAGGAGAGCCTCTCCGGGTCGGCGGGCGGCCCCTCGACGACGTCGCCGCCGATCGGGTCGGGGCGGTCGAGGACGACGACGGCGACCTTCGCCTTCGCGCACTCCTCCAGCACGTATCCCATCGTCGTGAGGTAGGTGTAGAAGCGGACGCCGGCGTCCTGGAGGTCCACGACGACGGCGTCGAGCCCCTCGAGGTCCCTCGCGTCGGGGCGCCGCTTCTCGCCGTAGAGGGAGACGACGGGGAGCTTCGTCGCCGGGTCGGTGCCGTCGGGGACCTTCTCGTCGAGCGCGCCGGCGAAGCCGTGCTCGGGGGAGAAGAGGCGGACGAGGGTCACGCCGGCGGCGCTCGCCTTGCCGGAGAGGAGGACGGACGCGGCCGTCCGGCCGTCGTGCGTGACTCCCGTCGGGTTCGTCAGGAGCGCGACGCGCTTGCCCTTCACGGCGGCGAAGCCGGAGGCCTCGAGGACGTCGAGGCCGGAACGGACGTCGAACGGGAGCGCGGCGGCCCCCTTCTTCTCGCGCGGGAGGGGCGCCGGGGGCCGCGCCGCGAGCGGCGCGAGCCGGTCGGAGGCGAGGCGGAGGGCCGCGGGCGAGGCGTCCGTCACCGCCGCCGCGACGACGGAGGCGACGCGGGAGCGGAGCGGGATCGCGTTCCCCGCGCCGTCCGGGTGGTTGCGCGCCGCGAGGAGGATGACGAAGACGTCCGTCTCGGGGTCG
>JBDIBE010000209.1:0-6138 GCA_039812785.1 Thermoanaerobaculia bacterium
GCACGTCCGCCCGCTCCTTCTCGACCTCTTCGCGCCGGGGCGCACGGAGACGGACGCGCTCGCGGTGACGAACGCGGCGGCCGCCCTCCTCCTCGCGCTCGACACGGTGGCGAACGGGCGCCCGGTCGCCGTCTCGCGGGGCGAGCTCGTGGCGATCGGCGGGGACTTTCGCGTCCCGTCGATCCTGGCCCGGAGCGGCGCCTCGCTCCTCGAGGTCGGGACGACGAACCGGACGACGCCCGACGACTACGCCGAGGCGCGCCGCGCCGGCGCCGCGGCCGTCCTGAAGGTCCGTCCCTCCAACTACCGGATCGTCGGCTTCACGGGGGAAGTCGGCCTCCCCGAGCTCGCGGTGCTCTGCCGCGATTCCGGCGTCCCGCTCCTCTTCGACGCGGGGGCCGGGTCGCCCTCCCGCTTCGAGGAACCGGGGCTCGCCGACGAGCCGGTGCCGGCCGAGGCGCTCGACGCCGGGGCCGACCTCGTCTGCTTCTCCGGCGACAAGACGCTCGGCGGACCCCAGGCCGGGGTCCTCCTCGGCCGCTCCGGCCTCGTCGCCGCCTGCGCGAGGAACCCGCTCGCCCGCGCCCTCCGCCCCGACAAGCTCGTCCTCGCGGCGCTCGCGGCCACCCTCGACCTCCACCTCTCCGGCCGTGCCGCCGAGGTCCCCTTCCACGCGATGCTCGCCACGCCCCTGGCCGCGCTCGAGGCGCGCGCCCGGCGTCTCGCCTCGGCGGCCGCGGGGCTCGGCTGGGAGGCCGAGGCGGCGGCGCTCGTGGCGATCGCCGGCGGCGGCGCCGGCACCGAGTCGACCCTGCCGTCGTTCGGCGTCCTCCTCCGGCACCCTTCGATCGGCGAGGCCGAGGCCGCCGCCCGGCTCCGGCGGCGCGACCTTCCCGTCATCGCCCGGGTCGCCGGGGAGAGGCTCGTCCTCGACCTGCGGACCGTCGCGGAGCCGGAGGAGGACGAGCTCCTCGCGGCGCTGCGGGAGGCGCTCGAAGGCGCCTGAGGCGCCCTCAGAGCTTCAGCTCGCGCATCCTCTGGACGAGCCGCCGAAGAGGCACGCCGAGAGCTTCCGCGGCCTTGGCGCGGTCGCCCGCGGCCTCCTCGAGAGCGCGCCGGATCCGCGCGAGCTCCCCCGCCCGCCGCCATCGCTCCATCGTCTCCTCGAGGGACCCGTCGAGCGAGGGAAGCGGGAGCGATTCCTCCACGGGGTTCCCGAGGAGGAGGTCCGGGGGGCGCAGGAGAGGCCCCGGCACGAGGAGGACGGCTCGCTCGACGACGTTCCTCAGCTCGCGGACGTTTCCCGGCCAGTCCCAGGCGACGAGCTTCTCGACGGCCGCGGGGCTCAGCTCGAAGGCGCGCCCGCGGGTCTTCTCTCCCGCCACCCGCGCGAACTCGCGCGCGAGCTCGGGCACGTCCTCCTTCCGCGCGCGGAGCGGCGGGAGCCGGACCGGGAAGCCGTCGAGGCGGTAGAAGAGGTCCTCGCGGAACGCCCCCGCGCGGACGCGGGCGGCGAGGTCGCGATTCGTCGCGGCGACGAGGCGCACGTCGACCGAGAGCGGCACCGTGCCGCCGACGCGGAGGAAGGTCCGGTCTTCGACGGCGCGCAGGAGCTTCGCCTGCGCCCCGGGCGGCAGCTCGCCGATCTCGTCGAGGAAGAGCGTCCCGCCGTCGGCGAGCTCGAACCGGCCGGCCCGTCGCTCGGAGGCCCCCGTGTAGGCCCCCTTCTCGTGCCCGAAGAGCTCGTTCTCGACGAGCCCATCCGGGAGCGCCGCGACGTTCACGGCGACGAACGGGCCGCCCCGGCGCGGCGAGAGGGCGTGCAGGGCGCGCGCGAAGAGCTCCTTGCCCGTCCCCGACTCGCCCGTCAGCAGGACGGTCACCTCGCTCGCCGCCGCCCGGCGGAGCCTCTCGAGCGCTTCGGCGTGCGCGGGGGCGCTCCCGAGGATCCGCGGCATTCCGGAGAGCCCGGCCTCCTCGGCGAGGAGCGCGTGCGCCACGGCGCTCCGCCGCGCGTCGACGTGCCGCTTCACGAGGAGAAGGAGGAGGTCGACGTCGACCGGCTTGCCGAGGAAGTCGGCCGCGCCCTTCTTCATCGCCGCGACCGCCGTCTCCACGGTGCCGTAGCCCGTCAGGAGGACGACGGGGAGCGCTGCGTCGCTCGCGATCGCCGCGTCGAGGACGGCGAGGCCGTCCGCGCCCGGGAGCTTCAGGTCGGTCAGGACGAGCGCGTAGCGCCGTCCCTCGGAGAGGCGCCGGACGGCCTCGTCGCCCGTCGCGACGGCCTCCACGCGCCAGCCCTCGCCGGACAGCGTCTCGGCGAGCATCGACCGGAGCGACTCCCGGTCCTCGACGAGGAGGATCTCGGCGGCCATTCCGGCCCCTAGGCGCCTCCGGTCAGAGGCTGCCGCCGGGCGGCTTCGGCTGGTCGGTGGAGGGGGGCGGGAGGTAGGTCCCGCCCGGCTGGGCCGGCGCGCCCACCGGGGCGTTCGCGGTCGGGGGCGCGACGTCGGGCGGGTACTGGGGAGGCGTCGGCTCGGGAGCCGGAGCGGGCGTCGGCTTCGGCTTCGGCTGGTCTTCCGGCGATTCGCCTGCGGCAGGAGTCTCCCGGTCGCGGGACTCCCCCTCGCCGGCCGTCTCGCTGCCCGGCTCGCCGCTCTTCGGGGCCGGCGCGACGATCTTCCACCTCGGGACGTAGGTGAACCGCTCGACCTTCTCCGCGCTCGAGACCAGGGCCCGGAAAGAGGCCGTCTCGCCCGGGTCGAGGCTGTCCTTCGCGAGCTGACCGAAGGTCGTCGTGATCCGCTTCCCCTCGGCGCCGATCGCCTCGATCGTGACGCTGACGCCGAGGACGGGCGCCTTGCCCGAGTTCATGACGGAGCCCTCGATCGTCCAGCCGGACTCGTCCTTCTTCGTCGTGACGGGCCCGATCGTCACCTCGCCCTCGCCCTTCTCGGGCGAGCCCGAGGAGACCTCGACGAGGCCGCCGGCGACGTCCTGGTCGGTCAGGACGACGGTCGCCTTCCGGGCGCCGCGGCTCGCCTGCGCCGCGTCGACGAGCGTCGGGGCCCGGGGCGGCGGAGGCGTCGGCTGCGGGGCCGCCTTCGCCTCGGCCGCCTTCTTCGCCGCCGCCGCCGTCTTCTCCGCGTCGATCTCCGCCGCCGGGATCGAGACGAGCTTGCCGTCCGCGAGCGTGAGGATCGCCTGCCGCCCCTTGACGACCGGCGGCTTCTTCGTCTCGAGCGTCCGGCCGTCCTTGAGGACGACCTGGTCCGCCAGGAGAGGCCCAGTGAGGAGCCCGAGGAGCACGGGCACGAGCAGCGAGGAAACGCGCCGCATGGGATACCTCCGGTGGCGGCAGCATAGCACCGGGACAGAGTCCCGGCGGCGGCGTCAGCGCCGCTCGGCGTCGTCCGTTCCGCCCCCGGCCTCGTCCGCGACGAGGTAGAGAGGGCGCCCCTTCACCTCGTCGTAGATCCGGCCGAGGTACTCGCCGAGGACGCCGATGAGCATGAGCTGGACGCCCCCGAGGAGAAGGATCCACCCCATCAGCGTCGTCCAGCCCCGCTCGTTGATCCCGAGGACCTTCAGGACGACGACGACGACGATGTAGAGGAAGGCGAAGAGGGAGACGGCGAAGCCGAGCCACGTCCCGAGCTGGAGCGGCACGTGGCTGAACGAGGTGAGGGCGTCGAGCGCGAAGCGGACCATCTTCCGGAGCGGGTACTTCGTCTCGCCCCGCAGCCGCGCCGGCCGCACGTACGGGACGCCGACCTGGCGGAAGCCGACCCACGCCGTCATGCCGCGGATGAAGCGGTGCCTCTCGCGGAGGGAGCGGAACGCCGCGACGGCCCGCGGGCCGAGGAGCCGGAAGTCGCCCGTGTCGACCGGGATGTCGACGTTCGTCCAGCGCCGCATGAGGCGGTAGAAGAGGTGCGCGGTCGCGCGCTTGAAGGCGCTCTCCCCCTCGCGCGCCGTCCGCTGCGCGTAGACGACCTCGTACCCCTCGGCGCACTTCGCGAGCATCTGGGGGAGGAGCTCCGGCGGGTCCTGCAAGTCCGCGTCCATGACGGCGACGTACCGCCCGCGGGCACGGTCGACGCCCGCGGTCAGCGCCATCTGGTGCCCGAAGTTGCGCGAGAGGCGGAGGGCCCGGAGGCGCGGGTCCTCGGCGGCGAAGGCCGCCATCGCCTCGAAAGAGCCGTCGCGGCTCCCGTCGTCGACGAAGACGATCTCGAAGCTCCTTCCCGTCGCCTCGAGGACGGAGACGAGGCGGCGGCGGAGCTCGGGAAGGTTCGGCAGCTCGTTGAAGCAGGGGAGGACGACGGAGATCTCGGGGACGTTCATCGGCTCGGCCTCGCGCCGCCCGGACGACGCAGGACGACGACGTTCTGCGCCCCCACCGGGCTCCAGGGGCGGCGCGTCAGGAGGTAGTCGAGGAGCTCGCCCGGCGACGGGCGGAGCGGGGAGCGGGAGACCTCGGGGAGCCACCAGGCGCGGAGCGGGATCGTCTCGACCGAGTAGCCGCCGCCGAGGAGGCGCTGCGCCTCCTCGACCTTCCCCTCGTCGACGACGACGACGGGGGGCCGCTCTCCCGGCTCGGGCGCCGCCCAGCGGACCGGGACGCGCCGGAAATACCACGAGAGGGGCCAGACCCCTTCTCCCGAGACGGACGCCGCCGGGTCCTCTCCCGCCGCCGCGGCGTCGAGGACCTCGCGGACGACGGGCAGCACCTCGGGCGCCGTCTGCGTGAAGACGACGGACTCGGCCCGCGGGAGCGCGGGCGAGAGGACAGGGTTCCAGAACGAGAGGGAGAGCGTCGAGAGGACCGTCGCCGCCGCCGCCGGCCCCGCGACGGCGAGGGCCCGCGTCCGCGAGGAGGCGACCGCGGCCCAGGCGGCGCCCGCGAGAGGGACGAACGGGAGGATCTGGTGGAGGATCAGCCAGGGCGTCTTCTCGCCGAGCCACGCGTACATGACGAGCGAGGAGGGCGCGAGCGCCGCGAGGAAGCGCTCGGCCGGGCCGAAGCGCCGCCACCGGAGCGCGATGAAGGCGAGACCCGGGAGGACGATCGCGAACTCGTACTGGAGGATCCGCGGGAGGTAGTAGGTCCTCGGGCCTCCCACCCTCTCGAGCTTGTGCTGCCCCCACCAGTAGGAGATCGCCTGGAAGACCGGGTTCCCCGACTCGGGGTGGACGAGGAAGAGGGTGTAGGCGAGCTCGGAGAGGGTGAAGAAGAGGAGGATCGCGCCGGAGATCGCCGCGCCGTGCCGCTCGAGGACGTCGAGGAGCGACCGGAGGCGCGCGACGAGAGGGAGGCCCCGCCCCGGCTCCCACGCCGCCGCGAGGATCGAGGGCGCCATGAGCGCGCCGAGGACGTAGAAGTTCTCCTTCGAGGCGAACGCGACCGCCCCCCAGAAGGCGGCCGCCGCGAGGTCGGCGACGCGGCGCGTCCGCCACCAGCGGTCGAGCCAGAGGAAGAGCCCGAACGTCCCGAGGAGGCTCCAGACGTCCTCGCGGCAGAAGCGGGTGTAGTAGAGGACGTTCGGGGAGACCGCGAGCAGGGCGCCCGAGGCGAGCGCCGCCCGCCGGCCGAAGCGCGCGCGCAGGAGCATCGCCATCGCGACGAGGCCGACGCCGCCGAGGGCCGCGGGGAGGCGGGCGGAGAGGTCCGAGTCGCCGAGGAGCCGAAAGGAGGCCGCGACGGCGAAGTACTGGACCGGCCCGTGGTAGACGGGGTCGTAGACGTACGTCCCCTCGTTCGCGAGCTGGTACGTGAACCAGCCGTGGATCGACTCGTCGTGGTGGAAGACGCGCGAGCCGAGGTCCCAGGTGCGAAGGACGAGCGCGAGGAGGAGGAGCGCTCCCCAGGCCCACCGCTCGCGGCGACCGAAGGCCGGAGCGTCGGCGCTCACCGCGCCGTCTCCCAGATCTCCGTCCCGCGCGAGGAGAAGGCGGGGCGGAAGGGGCCGCGCGCGCGGAATGCCGACGCTCCGTATTCCTTCCTCTCGAGCGGCCCGACGACGACGTAGCGCGCGCCGAGGCGCCCGAACGCCGCGAGGACCTCCACGACGTCCGCCGAGCGGTAGACCGTCTCGACGTCCGTCCTCCGCCGCTCGATCTCCTCTCCGGCCGCCG
>JBDIBE010000210.1:0-6120 GCA_039812785.1 Thermoanaerobaculia bacterium
GGCGGCACCATCTGGCTCTACATCGCCGTGCCCAAGGGTTTCCTGCCGTTGCAGGACACCGGGCTGCTGACCATCACCACCGAGGCGCCGCAGGACGTCTCCTTCGCCCGCCTCTCCGAGGCGGTCTCGGGGGTCGCGCGCGACCTGACGACGCGCGGCCGCGACCTCTCCCTCGCGGCCGGCCTGCAGGCCGCGAGGGCCGAGGAGACGGCCGCAGCGATGCGCGGGACCGACGCGGCGATCGGGTCGCTGCGCGAGTCGATGGAGACCCTCGCCGGCGCGGCCGAGAACGCCGGGGCCTCGCTCCACGAGATGACGGCCTCCGTCACCCAGGTCTCGCGGTCGACCTCCGCGCTCCGCTCGTTCGTCGACGAGACGGCCGCGTCGCTCGGCGGCGTCGTCGCGGCGCTCCACGAGGTCGCGTCGGCCGTCGACAACCTTTCGGGCCTCGCGGGCGAGACGGCGCGAGCCACCGCGTCGATTCGCGCCTCGACGGCCGAGACCGACCTGCAGGCCCAGACGGCCGCCCGCCTCTCCGAGCGCGTCTCGGCCGCCGTCGTCGCCGGGAAGTCCGCCGTGTCGGGGACGCTCGGCGGGATGCACGAGATCCGCGGCGCCGTCTCGGGCGCCGCGGACGCGGCGACGGCGCTCGCCGAGCACTCGGCGCGCATCGGCGAGATCCTCCGGGCGATCGAGGAGATCGCGGGCGAGACGAACCTCCTCGCCCTGAACGCCTCGATCATCGCGGCCCAGGCGGGCGAGAGCGGGAAGACGTTCTCCGTCCTGGCCGACGACATCCGCGACCTCTCCGAGAGGACCTCCGTCTCGACGGAGGAGGTGCGCGGCCTCGTCGCCGCCGTCCGCAGCGGCGCCGAGGACGTCCGCAGGCTCCTCGCCGAGGCGCGACGGAAGACCGAGGAGGGCGTCGACCTCGCGCAGACCTCGGACGCGACGCTCGACGAGATCGAGACGCTCGCCCTCGAGTCGCGCCGCGCCTCGGACGGGATCGCCGGCGCGTCCGTGGCGCAGAGCCGCGAGGCGGCGCGCGTCTCCGAGGCGACCTCGCGCGTCTCGACCGAGGTCGCGAGGATCTCCGAGGCGACGCGAGGCCAGCTCGAGACGGCCAAGGGCGTCAACGCGCGGGCCGACCGCGTGCGCGAGCTGACCGAGCAGCTCGCCCGCGCCATGGAAGAGCAGGCGGGGGGAGGCCAGGCGCTCCTCGGCTCGATGGAGCGCGTCACGTCGACCGTGGACGCGATCGCCGAGGCGACGGTCACCCTCGCCGACGGCTCGGCCGCGGTCGTCCGCTCGATGGACGAGATCCGCAAGGCCGCGGAGCGGAACGCCTACGCGGCGACCTCGATGAACCAGGCCGCGCAGGCGCTCGAGCAGGAGTCGCTCCTCCTCCGCTCGCGCTCGTCGCTCTTCCGCCTCCCGCCCCCCGTGCCGGGCGGCCGCGTGCGCGCCGCGCTCCGCTACCTCGACGACGACAACTTCGACCCGGCGTTCTGCCAGACCGTGCCCCAGGCGATCCTCGTCCGCACCTGGGGCGAAGGGCTCGTCCGCTTCGGCGAGGGGGCGCGCATCCTTCCCGAGCTCGCGGAGCGCTGGGAGATCGACCCGTCGGGGACGCTCTACACCTTCCACCTCCGCCGCGGCGTCCGCTGGCACGAGGGGGGGACCCTCGCCGCCGCCGACCTGAAGTCGTCGTTCGAGCGCTACCTCTCGCCCGCGACCGCCGCGCCTCTCGCCCCGCTCTTCGACGCCGTCGAGGGGTACGACGACTTCCGCGCGGGACGGACGCCGGGCGTCGCCGGCGTCGAGGCGCCCTCGAGCTCGGTCGTGCAGTTCCGCCTCTCGCGGCCGCTCCCGTTCTTCCTCCAGCTCCTCACGCTCCCGGACCTGACCGTCCTTCCCCCCTCGCTCGTCGCCGACGCGGCGCGCGCGCGGCGCGCCCCCTCCGGGACGGGGCCGTTCGTGGCACGGGAGATCCGCTTCGGGAAGGTCGCGCGGTTCGACCGCTACGACGCCTACTGGGACCGCGGCCGGATCGCCCTCGACGGCGTCGACCTCGACCTGACGGAGGACTCGGAGGCCGGAGTCTTCCAGCGCTTCCTCGACGGCCAGCTCGACGTCGTCTGGGACATCCCCTACCCCGAGGCGGCGCGGCTGATGGCCGACCCGGAGTGGCGCCCCTACATCGACTCCTCCGTCCAGCTCCACACCTCGTTCCTCGTCCTGCGCTGCGACCGCGCGCCGCTCGACGACGTCCGCGTCCGCCGCGCGCTGAACCACGCCGTCGACCGCGCCGCCCTCAACGAGCGGACCTTCGCCGGGCTGACGGTGCCGGCCGCGTCGATCCTCCCCCCGCACCTCGTCGGGCACGACCCCTCGCTCCGTCCCTACCGGCACGACCCCGAGCGGGCCAGGGCGCTCCTCGCGGAGGCGGGGCGCGGCGACGGCCTCACCCTCACGGCCTGGCTCAGCCCGAAGGACGCGCGCGACCCGCTCAACCCTCTTCCGGCCATCGCGGCGCAGCTCGAGGCCGTCGGCGTGAAGCTCGCACTGGAGATCCTTCCCGGCGAGGAGATGTCGGCCCGCAAGAGGGGAGGCGTCTTCCCCGACGTGCGCCTCCTCCGGTGGTTCGCCGACTTCCCCGACCCCGACACCTTCTTCAGCGCGCTCTTCTACTCGAAGACGGAGGACGTCCTCGACGGCGGCTACCGGAACGCCGACGTCGACCGCCTCGTCGAGAAGGGGGCCCGGCTCCTCGACGCGGGCGAGCGCGAGACGGTCTACCGCGAGCTCAACCGCCTCGTGCAGGCCGAGGCCCCGGTCGTCTTCCTCTTCCACAACCGGGCCTTCGTCGTCCACGCGCCGCGGCTGCGCGGCGTGCAGGCGCACCTCCTGCCGCCGCCGGTCCGCTGGAACGACCTCTGGCTCGAGCCCTGAAGGCGCCGCGACGCCTCCCCCCCAAGAACGCGAAAAGGCCCGGCCCGCCCCGAGGGCGGACCGGGCCTTCCCTGCGGCCTGGGGCCGGGATCAGGCGCCGAAGCTGGCGATCGCCTCGGGCTCGTCGGTGTAGACGTCGAACACCGTGATGAGCTGCGTGACGGTGAGGACGTCGCTGATCTTCGCCGGGAGCTTCATCAGCTTGACCTTGGCGCCCTTGTGGGTCGCCGTCGTGTAGCAGCCGACGAGCTCGCCGACGCCCGACGAGTCGATCGTCGTGACCTGGGACATGTCGACGATGAGCTTGCGAGCGCCCTCGTTGAGGACGGCGTGGATCGCCTCCCGCATCTGGAGGTCTCCGGCGCCGATCGTGATCTTGCCCTTGAGCTCGACGACGGTGATGTCGCCGATCTTGCGGACGCTGGCGTTCTTGTTCATGCGTTCTCTCCCTTCGCGTTCCCGCGCTTACTCAGGTCCTTCCTCATCGTCAGGACGGTCCCGCCCGTCTCTCCCCTCGAGAAGGCGACGTCGTCCATGAACGTCCGGATGTAGAAGATACCCCTTCCCGAGGTCTTCATCTGGTTCTCGGGGGCGAGGGGGTCGGAGACGCGCTCGGGATCGAAGCCGCCCCCCTCGTCGCCGATGACGATCGTCAGGTCGTTCCCGGCGCCGTCGAACTTCACGAGGACCCGCTTGTCGGGGTCGAGGCGGTTGCCGTGCTTGACGGCGTTCGCGACGGCCTCGCGGAGCGCCATGCCGATCCAGTGCTCCATCTCGGCGTCGATGCCCCGACGGCGGCAGACGTGTGCGAGCGCGGCGTTCGCGAGCTCGATGTTCTCGTAGCGGCTCGACAGCCAGAGGACGATGGGGCCGGGTGTCGTATCGGTCATGCTTTCGATCCGCTCGGGCGCGTCAGGAGGAGGGAGTGCCACCGGGAGAGGGACCCGCCCCTGCTAAGCTGCCTCCCCATGCGCACGCCGGGACCCTGCGACGACGTCGCCGCGATGATACGCGAGCCCCGCCGAAACCGTCCACCTGCCCCGCTTCTCGCGATCGTCGCCGCCCTTGCGGCGGCCCTCGCGTCCGCCCCGGCCCGGGCCGGGGAGCCCGCCCCGCTCGCCGAGCGGGTCGCAGCGGCGCAGAAGCTCGTCGAGGAGGTCCGCGGCGCGAAGTTCCGGGGCCCGATCGCCTCGGCCCTCCTCCCGGAAAAGGAGCTCGGCGAGGTCCTCGGCCGGAAGCTCGTCGAGGACCTCCCCGCGCCCTTCGACGCGTACGCCGCTTCGCTCGCCGCCATCGGCCTCATCGAGCCTTCCCCCGACCTCCTCCGGCGCCTCGAGCGCCTCTACGCGCGCCAGGTCGTCGGCTTCTACGACCCCGCCGAGAAGAAGTTCTTCGTCGTCCCGGAGCGGACGCGCGACGCCGGCGGGCCGGCCGGGGAGCTGATGGAGCAGATCCTCCTCGCGCACGAGCTGACGCACGCGCTGCAGGACGAGCGCCTCGGCCTCGACCGCCGGATGAAGGCGCTCGGCGACTCGACGGACGCCCTCCTCGCGCTCCAGGCCTTCCTCGAGGGAGAGGCGACGATCGTCATGACCGACGCCCTCCTCGCGAGCGTCCCCGAGGAGGCCCGCGAGGCGCTCGGCGGCGACCCGCTCGCGCAGGTCCTCGACGGCCTCGGCGAAACCGCCGCCGTCGACGGCGCCGACGGCGTCCCCGAGTTCTTCGTGGAGGAGCTCGTCTTCCCGTACGCCCGGGGGACCGCCTGGGTCCGGGAGAAGCGGCTCTCCGGAGGGTGGCGCGCCGTCGACGCCGCCTACGCATCCCCGCCGTCGACGACGCGCGAGATCCTCCGGCCCGGCGTGAAGCTCCCGCCCCGGCGCCGCCTCTCCCCCGCCGACCGGCCCGACCCGGGGCGGCTCGGAACGGGGCACGAGGCGGCCTGGGCCGATACCCTCGGCGAGTGGGTCCTCGGGCTGCTCCTCGGGCGGGCCGGGTCGGACGAGGTAGAGGCGGAGGCCGCCGCGGCCGGATGGCAGGACGACCGCGTCGTCTTCCTCGTCCCGAAGGGAGCGCCCGCCGGGGACGGCGTCGGCTTCCTCTGGCGGATCCGCGCCTCGAGCCCGGCGGCCGCGGCGCGGATCGGCAGCCTCCTCGCGCCGCTCTACGACGGCCGGCCCGGCGCGAGGCGCCCGACCGTCTCCGTGAGGAGGGACGTCGTCGAGGTCTCCCTCCGCGCCGCGGGCCCGGCCCGCTGACGCTCAGCCCGGGATGAGGCGGACCGCCGACGGGAGGATGACGAGCAGCTGCACGCCGTTGAAGACGCCGTGCGCGACCATCGGCGCGACGACCGAGCCGGTCCTCCGGAACGTGACGGCGAGGACCGCGGTGATCGCGAGGAGGCCGAAGAAGAAGAGCGGGTCGCCGTAGCCCCCGTGGGAGACGACGAAGAGGATCGACGCCGGCACGGCCCCGATCCTCCGCTGGAGGAAGGCGCGGAAGAAGACCTCCTCTACCGTCATCGCCGCGGCGACGAGGAAGAGGCGGCTCCCGAACGGCTGGCTCGCGAGCCACCGCACGAGCGGAGGGATCGGCCGGACCTCGTCGACGCCGGCGAATCGCAGCACGCCGAGGACGACAAGGCTCGAGACGACGGTCAGGCCCCACCCCGCGAGCCCGACGCCGACTCCGAGTCGCGCCTGGCCGACGGGATCGGGCGTCTCGAGGGCCAGGAACTCGCGGAGGGGCGGGCGCCCCGAGAGGGCCCACCACCCGACGAGGAAGAGCGAGAGGAGCTGCTGGAGCGCGAGGATCGACCCGAGGCTCAGGCGCGACGGGTCGATCGGCCTCCCGAGCGAGAAGGCGGGGAGGATCGTCGTCGCCGCGAGCGTGACGCCGAGCGCGACGAGGGCCCAGGCCCTTCTCCGCTCGTCGGGGAACCGGTCCCGCCGGAAGCACCCCTTCCTCGCCGCGACGACGACGATCGCCGCGACGATCGGCAGCGCGACGCCGAGGAGCAGGAAATAGTCGACGGACCTCAAGCGGCCCTCAGGCAGCCCCTCGGGGATGCGGCGCGTCGTGTCCTGGCGAGGATGGAGGCTCTGGGGAGGCGTTCATTCCGGGGACGGGAGAGTCTAGCAGGGGCCGTTGAAGACTCCCGGCAGGCCGTCG
>JBDIBE010000211.1:0-6116 GCA_039812785.1 Thermoanaerobaculia bacterium
CGGTCGCGGGTGTCGACGAGCGTCACGTAGACGCCGAGGGCCGCGAAGATCGAGGCGTACTCGATGCCGATGACGCCCGCGCCGAGGACGGTCATCGTCTTCGGCATCCGCGGGAGCTTCAGGATCGTGTTGCTGTCGAAGACGCTCTCGGCGTCGAACGGCACGTCGGCGGGGCGGTTCGGGCTCGAGCCCGTCGCGATGACGATCACCTCGCCCCGGAGCGTCCCCTTCCGCCGCCCGTCCTTCGACTCGACGGCGACGGTGCGCGGGTCGAGGAAGCGGCCGTGGCCCCGGAAGATCTCGATCCGGTACCGGCCGAGCGAGGCGTTGATCATGTCGAGCTCTCGCTGCACGACGAGCCGCTCGCGGTACATGAAGTCGGCCACGGTGACGTCGTCCGTCACCTCGGTCTGGAAGCCGTGGAGGCGCTGGCGCGTCATCCCGAGGAAGAAGAGGGCGCTCTCCCGGAGCGTCTTCGAAGGGATCGTCCCCCAGTTCACGCGGGCGCCGCCGACGACCGAGGCCTGCTCGACGAGTGCGACGCGCTTGTGCGCCTTGGCGGCCTGGATGGCGGCGCGCTCGCCGCCGGGGCCGCCGCCGATGACGACGACGTCGAAGTCGGAGCTCGTGGGTGCGGGCGTCACGGGGCGGATCGTAGCAAGGGCGGGGGCCGGGGCCCTGTCCCGAGCGGATAGACTGTCCGGCGTGGGAAGTGCCGCCTTCCGCCGGGACGTGACGACGGACGCGACGCGGGCGCTTCGCGGCCTGTCGCCCGAGCAGCGGATCGCCGAGGCGATCCGGATGGGGGAGGCCTGCCTCGACGTCTACCTCGCCGCCCTGCCGCCGGGAACGACGCGGGACGAGGCCAGGGCGCGCGCGGCCCGGATGAAGCGGCTCGGCCGGCGCCGGTCGGACGCGAGCCTGTCGTGAACGACGCTCTCCTCCACGAGGTCCTCGACATCCTCCAGAGGCGGGGCTCGCCGGCGGCTCTCATCGGGGCGGTCGCGCTCGCGGCGCACGGCCTCGTCCGGGCGACGCTCGACTACGACCTCCTCGTCCTCGACGTCGGTGTCCTCGAGGCGGAGGCGTGGACCGGCCTCGCGAGGACCGAGGCCGTCGTCGAGATCCGGAGGGGCGATTCGGAGGACCCGCTCGCCGGCGTCGTCCGCGTCTCGCGCAAGGAGGAGGCGCCGGTCGACGTCGTCGTCGGAAAGCGGGCGTTCCTCGAGGGCGTGCTCTCACGCCGACGCGAGCTCGTCGTCCGCGGCCGCCCCGTGCCCGTCGTCCTCGGCGGAGACCTGGTCCTGCTGAAGGTCTTCGCGGGGGGGCCGCAGGACCTTCTCGACGCCGGGACGCTCCTCGCCGGGGACGAGGATGGCCGGATCCGCGCCGAGCTCGAATCCCGGCTCACGGACCTTCCCGCGGGCCTCCGCCGGGAAGTTGCGGCGCTCCTCGCGCGCAGGCCGGACTGAAGTCGTCGCCACCTGCCCGCAGCGATGCTCCGGGAAGGAGTATCGTCCGCGGCGCATGTCCGAAGCCGCCGCACCGGCCGCCGACCCGCGCCCCCAGCCGCCGACCGCCTACCGCTGGATCGTCCTCCTCTCGTGCAGCGTGGCGATGTTCGGCAACTACTACGTCTTCGACGCGCTCTACCCGGTGACGCCGCTCCTCGAGAAGGCGTTCGGGTTCACGGGGGCGCAGGTGGGCCTCCTCGACACGGCCTACAACGTCGCGGCGCTCCTGACGCTCATTGCCGGGGGGATCCTCATCGACCGGATGGGCGTCGCCGCCTCGGCCGTCCTCTTCGGCGCGATCGGCGCGGCGGGCTCCGTCGCGATCGCCGTCCTCCCGGGCGTCATGCCCGGGGCGCCCTGGGCCGGGATGATGCTCGGCCGTTTCCTCCTCGGCGTCGGCTCGGAGTGCTTCATCGTCGCCGTCACGACGGTCGTCGGGCGCTGGTTCAAGGGAAAGGAGATCTCCTTCGCCCTCGCGGTCCAGCTCCTCATCGCGCGGCTCGGCTCGTGGGCCGCCGATAAGTCGCCCGACTTCGCCAAGCCCCTCTTCGGCAGCTGGCAGCCGCCGCTCCTCCTCGCGGCCGGGCTCGGCCTCGCGTGGCTCTTCTTCGCGCTCGTCTACGCGAGCCTCGAGAAGCGCGCGGGGCGCGTCTACGCCGTCTCGCACCCCGCCGCGACGGACAAGCTCGTCTGGCGCGACCTCGTCCGGTTCGACCTCGGCTACTGGTGGGTCGTCGGCCTCTGCGTCGCCTTCTACGCGACGATCTTCCCGTTCCGGACGTTCGCGAACCTCTACTTCATCGAGGCGAAGTCGCTCTCGCCCGAGGCGGCCGGGAACCTCAAGTCGATCCTGCCTCTCCTCTCGATGATCGGGATGCCGCTGTTCGGCCTCCTCGTCGACAAGATCGGCAAGCGCGCCCTCCTGATGGCGTTCGGCTCGGCGCTCCTCGTCCCGCCCTTCTTCCTCCTCGTCGGGACGTCGATCTCGCCGACGGTCCTGATGGGGATGCTCGGGCTCGCCTTCGCGCTCGTCCCGGCCGTCCTCTGGCCCGCGGTGACGTACCTCGTCCCCGAGGAGCGGCTCGGCTCGGCCTACGCGCTCATGACGTTCTGCCAGCAGGTCGGCTGGGCGGGGATGAGCTGGGGCCTCGGCCTCCTGAAGGACTCCTCGCACGCGAGCGCCGCGCACCCGGCGGGCTGGACGCCCGTGATGATCGCGCTCGGCGCCCTCGCCTCGGTCGGCTTCGTCTTCTCGTTCCTCCTCTGGAAGAGCGAGCAGGGGCCGAAGGGGCACGGCCTCGAGGCGGTGACGCCGGCGAAGGCCGTCGAGCCGGGCTGAGGCCCGGCTCGACCGAAGCGGCTCCGAACCGCCGGGCGGGCCCCCCTTCTCGCGGGCCTCACCGCCGTCCGGCCGTCGTCCGCCTCCTCCCCGCACGAGCAGGGCCGTGCGAGCGGCGGCGGCCGTCGCGCGATGCGGACGCCGCCTGCTCGAGCGGGCCGAGAAGCGCGGGATCCCACCGGCCCCGCCTCGCCTCCTCCCGGATCGTCTCGATCGCCATCGCGCGGGAGAGGCGAAGGCGCGGCGGGACGGACGACGTCAGCTCGTCGAAGGCGTCCGCGATCGAGACGATCTGGACCGCGAGCGGGATCTCCCGCCCCCGGAGGCCGTCCGGGAAGCCCGAGCCGTCGAGGCGCTCGTGGTGGCGGTGGACGAACGGGAGGATCGGCTCGAGCGACGGCACGCCTTTCAGGAGCGTGTAGCCGAGGACCGGGTGGGCCTGGAACTCGTCGAGCCGGCCGGGGCGCGCGAGGCCCGCCTTCGTCAGGAACTTCGGGGGCAGGACGAGCATTCCGATGTCGTGGAGCACCGCCCCCCGCTGCATCCGCTCGACGGCCTCTTCGGAGAGCCCCATCCCCCGGCCGATCGACGTCGCGACGCGCGACACCCGGGCGCCGTGGCGAAGCGTCCCGGGGACGCGCGCCTCGAGGGTCGTGACGAGGCTCGCGAGGAGCCTCTCGAAGGCCGCGACCTCGCCCCGGAGGCGCTCGATCCTCTCGTAGCTCCGGAAGACGGCGGCGGGGTCCGCGCTCTCCACGACTCCGAGCTCGGGAGCGCTCATCGGCTCCTCCGGCCCGGAAGGGAGAGCGGCCCGGCGGAGGGCGCCGCGAACTGCTCGAAGGCTCCGGGCAAGGGTCGCTGGTCTCTCATGACCGTCCGTTCCGCAAGAACCCTGCCGGGCCACGGACCCGCGCCGTTGTGCCGTTCGAGCCGCGTGCGCTTCCCCGGGAGTGTGTCTCGGCTGTCCGGGGCGGTGTTCGGACACACGAACCCCGCGGGGACCGGGCCGCCTCGCCGGGACGACGGGCAGCACGGCGAAGCTCTCCCGCCCGGGGGCGTTGAGGACCTTCTCGACGGCCTTCCGATAGACCTCCGGCCTGGCGTCGAAGACGCGCGGGAGGAAGGTCTGCGGGTTACGGTCGTGGAACGGGAACCGGCTCGACGGCACCAGGACCATGAGCCGGTGCCCCGGGAGGGAGACGCGGTTCGCCGCCGGGAGGGCGAACCGGTTGCAAAGCGGCTCGCTCGCGACGATCGCCTTCGGCGTCTCGAGGCTCTCGCGGTCGCGCCCGCGGAAGACGTCGGCCGAGACCAGCAGCTCCCAGCCTCCGATCTCCGGCTGCCCGGCGAACTCGTCGGTCCGTCAGGAAGCGTGCCGCCGGTCGTCGACGAGCCGGCGCGACCAGCCGTCCGTCGTGTCGTAGTCCTGGGCGAGGACCGGCCGCAGCCGGTACGGGACGGGCGCAGCCGCGTCGGAGACCTACTCCTCGTACTCGGGCGCTCCCGCCGTCAGCGGAACGAAGGCGAGCGTCCTCCCCGCGCGGAGGTAGAGCGGCATCGGCTTCGGGGCTCACCCCGCCGCGCACCCGGCGGGTCGGTCGGGAGGCGCCTCCAGGCGTTCGTCCCGGTCTCGAAGGCCGTGACGCGAGCGACGTCGGCCTTCGCCGCCCCATCCTTCAGGTAGTGGTCGAGGAACGGCCGGAGGGCCTCCCTGCGGATCGTGAGCGCGGAGTCGCTCCCGAAGCGGAGGGGCCCGAGGAAGCTTCCGTCGCCGATCGCCTGCCCGTGGTGCCTCGGCCCGAGGACGAGGCGGAGCCTCTCGCCCGAGGGGTCCTTCCCCCTTTCGCGTCTCCCGGACGGCGAGGTCGCCGTAGATGTCCTCCCGGTTCCGGAGCGAGTGGACGAGCATCGTCGGCACCGTGAGCGGCCGCGCCGCGAGGAGGCGGTCGATCGTGTCCCGCGTATCCGTCGCGTGGCCGAGCTCGGTCGGGTTGAGCGGCCCGCGGAGAGGGCGGTTCATGACGTAGCCGCCATCGGAGCCGTGCCTGGTCCGGACGTTCTCCACGACGCGGATGCAGCCCTCGTCGACGGCGGCGCCCGTCGCGTTCGAACCGCGGGAGAGGCTAGCGGCCGAGCTCCTTCGCCGTCCGGCCCCCGATCCCCCAGTTCTCCTTCGGGACCTCCTGTATCACGACGCGGATGCTCTCCGGCGGGGCGCCGAGCGCCTCGTGGAGCGCCTGCGTGACCTTCTCGATCGCGGCGCGTTTCTGCTCCGGCGTCCGGCCTTCGAGGATGTGGATGTGGGCGATCGGCATTCCGTGGCGACCTCCGGCGGAGAGGGACGATAACCGCGCGGCGGTCCGAAGGGTCAGGGCGGGCCGGTCCGGACGACCCGCCCTCCGCGGTCTCCGCCCTCCGGCCCGAGCTCGACGAGGTGGTCCGCTGCTGCGAGGACGGCCGCGTGGTGCTCGACGACGACCACGAGGTGGCCTTCGTCGGCGAGGCGGCCGAGGGCGGCGAGGAGCCGTTCGACGTCGTCGAGGCCGAGACCGCGCGTCGGCTCGTCGAGGAGGACGGCGACGCGCCCCGGGCGCGGGGCCGCGAGGAGGCGCGCCAGGCGGAGGCGCTGCCGCTCGCCCGAGGAGAGCGAGGTCCCGTCCTGTCCGACGCGGAGGTAGCCGAGGCCGAGGTCGCGGAGCGCGGCGAGGGGCGAGGCGATCACGGGGCTCGACTCGAGCCACGACGCGGCGTCGGAGACGGTCGCGTCGAGGAGGCCGGTGATTGACCGGCCGTCGAGGAGGCAGGCGAGGACGTGGTCCGAGAAGCGGCGGCCGCCGCACGTCTCGCAGCCGACGGTCACGTCGGGGAGGAAGTCCATCGCGACGCGGACGAACCCGCGGCCCGCGCACGCCTCGCAGCGCCCTCCCGGGACGTTCGTCGAGAAGGCCCCCGACGCGAGCTTGCGCCTTCGCGCCTCGGGCGTCGCGGCGAAGAGGCGGCGCAGCTCGTCTCCGATCCCCGAGAGCGTCGCGACGGTGCTTCCGCCACCGACGGCGAGGCCCTCCTGGTCGGAGGCGAGGACGTCGCCGATGTCGGCGTGACGCTCGAGCGCGCGGCAGCCGACGGGACCGCCGCCGCGGAGCGCGGCGCGGAGCGGCTGCGCGAGGACCTCGAGGACGAGCGTCGACTTGCCGCTCCCGGAGACGCCCGCGACGGCGACGAGCCCGCCGGCGGGGACGTCGACGTCGATACCCTTCAGGTTG
>JBDIBE010000212.1:0-6079 GCA_039812785.1 Thermoanaerobaculia bacterium
GACGTCGCCTTCGCCCTCGAGGCGCTCGGCACGGCGCGACTCGCGCGCCCCTCCGCGGCCTCTCCGCCCACGGTCCGCTCTCGCCCCTGGAGGCGCCTCGCGGCCGCGGCGGCGATCCTCTCCCTCGGCGCGGCGCTCTTCGCCGCGGGGTTCCTCCTCGGCCGGCCGGGCGCGCCCGACGGCCCTCCCGAGCTGACGCGCCTCACCTTCTCGCGCGGGAGCATCCGCTCCGCGCGCTTCGGCCCCGACGGCCGGACGGTCGTCTTCGGCGCCGCGTGGGACGGCGCGCCGATCCGCCTCTTCGTCGCACAGCCCGGAAGCCCCGAGCCGCAGCGCGCCGAGCTTCCCGACGCGGACGTCCTCTCCGTCTCTCCCTCGGGCGAGATGGCGCTCTGCGTCGGGAGGAGGTTCCGGTCGCTCTTCGAGGCCTCCGGCACGCTCGCCCGCGCGCCGATCGGAGGGCGCGCCCCGCGCGACGTCCTCGAATCGGTCCGCGAGGCGGACTGGGCGCCGGACGGCGAGACCCTCGCCGTCGTCCGCGACGTGGACGGGAAGACGCGCGTCGAGATGCCGATCGGGAAGGTCCTCTACGCGACCGACGGCTGGGTCTCGCACCCGCGCGTCTCGCGCGACGGGACGCGCGTCGCCTTCGTCGACCACCCGCTCCGCTGGGACGACCGCGGCTCCGTCGCGGTCGTCGCGCGCGGCGAGCGCCCGAAGACGCTCGGCGGCGTCTGGCAGAGCGTCGGCGGCCTCGCGTGGTCCCCCTCGGGCACGGAGCTCTGGTACTCGGCGGCGCCCGCGGGCGCGGGGCGCGAGCTGCGCGCCGTCGACCTCGACGGGCACGACAGGACGCTCCTGCGCGTCTCGGGGAACCTGACGCTCCACGACGTCTCGGCCGAAGGGCGCGCCCTCGTCTCCGACGACAAGTGGCGCCGGCGCGTCTTCTTCCGCGCCGCCGGCGTCGCGCGCGACGTCGAGCTGTCGTGGCTCGACTGGACCTACCCGCGCGGCGTCTCGGCCGACGGGGGCCGCCTCCTCTTCGACGAGCTCGGCGACGGCGGCGGGCGCGACTACGCGATCTACATCCGGACGACGGACGGCGGCCCGGCGACGCGCCTCGGCCGCGGCAACGCGCTCGCCCTCTCGCCCGACGGGAAGTGGGTCCTCTCCGCGACGGTCGACACCCCGGCGAAGCTCGTCCTCCTCCCGACGGGCGCCGGCTCGCCGCGCGCGCTCCTCTCCGGGACGCTCGACCACCGCGTCGCGGCCTGGCTCCCCGACGGGAAGCGCTTCGTCTTCGGCGGGGGGGAACCGGGCGCGCCGACGCGGCTCTACGTGCAGGACGTCGAGGGCGGGAGCCCCCGCCCCTTCGGCCCGGAGGGCGCCGTCTTCGCGGCGGGGGCGGCCGTACCCGTCTCGCCCGACGGGCGGCTCGTCCTCGCGGCCCGGGCGGACGGCTCGACGTGGATCCAGCCGCTCGACGGCGGCGAGGCGGCGCCCGTCGCCGGCCTCGAGCCCGACGAGCGCGTCGACGGCGGCGCCGAGGGGCACGGCCTCTTCGCCGTCTCGGCGGCCTCCCTCCCGGCCCGCCTCGTCCGCCTCGACCCGGCGACCGGCGCGCGCCGGCCCGCGGGAGAGATCTGGCCTCCCGACCCGGCGGGCGTCGTTAGCGTCGGGCCGATCCTCGTCCGCCCCGACGGCGCCTCGCTCGTCTACGGCTGCCCTCAGATCCTGTCCGACCTCTACGTCGTCGACGGCCTCCGCGAGGCCGGATCGCGCCCGCGGCCGGCGCCGGCTGCCGCGAAATGAGATAGCTTTGACCGCATGAGGCTCGCGAGCGCGACCCTCGAGACGCCGGTCGGGCGGCTCCTCGCCGTCGTCTGGGACGGCCGCCTCTGCGCGCTGACGTTCGACGCCGACTCCCCGCGGACCCGCGAGCACCTCCTCGCCCGCTTCGGCACCGACCTCTTCCCCTCGCACCGCGACGCGGGCGGGGTCCCCTCGCGCCTCCGCGCCTACTTCCGCGGCGAGCTCGACGCGCTCGACGCCGTCGAGGTCTCCCTCGCCGGGACGCCGTTCCAGGAGCGCGTCTGGGCCGAGCTCCGGAAGATCCGCCCCGGGACGACCCGCGCCTACGCCGACGTCGCGGCCGCGATCGGCGAGCCGAAGGCGCTCCGCGCCGTCGGGATGGCGGCGTCGCAGAACCCCGCCGTCATCGTCGTCCCGTGCCACCGCGTCCTCGCGCGCGACGGGAGCCTCCACGGCTTCTCCGGGGGCATCGAGCGGAAGAGGTGGCTGCTCGTCCACGAGGGGGCCCTCCTCGCCTGAGACGGTAGAATCCCGCGCTCCCGGGCGCCCGCCCGGCACCTCACCGAGGAGAAACCCGACATGAAGAAGCCCCTCGCCGCGCTCGTCCTCGCCCTGCTCGCCGCCGCCCCCGCGCTCGCCGCGACGAAGTACGGAAAGCCGCTCTCGAACGCGACGCCCGTGAAGGTGTCCGAGCTGATGGCGAAGCCCGACGCCTACGTCGGCAAGGTCGTCAAGGTCGAGGGGCTCGTCACCGAGGTCTGCCCGAAGCGCGGCTGCTGGATCAACGTCGCGGGCGACAAGGAGTTCCAGACGATCCGCGTGAAGGTCGAGGACGGCGTCATCGTCTTCCCGCTCACCGACAAGGGGAAGAAGGTCGTCGCCGAGGGGACGTTCACGAAGACGGAGCTGACGAAGGAGCAGGCGCTCGAGCGGGCGAAGCACCACGCCGAGGAGACGAAGACGAAGTTCGACCCCGCGTCGGTGACGGGCCCTCAGACGGTCTACCAGATCATGGGGACCGGCGCCGTCGTCGACTGATCCCGCTCCCGGCTTGAACTGGCGCCGCCTCAACAACGTCCTCCACCGCGACCTCGGCTACCTCGCGGCCGGGCTGACGCTCGTCTACGCGGTCTCCGGCGTCGCCGTGAACCACCGCCAGGACTGGAACCCGAGCTGGAAGGTGGAGGCCGAGACGCGGACGTTCGCGCCCGTCCCCGTCTCCGACAGGGAGGCGATGACGGCCGCCCTCGTCGAGCGCCTCGCGCTCCCCGGGCCGCCGAAGTCCTCCTTCCGCTCCGCCCCGCACCTCGTCGAGCTCTTCTACGACGGGTGGAGCGTCAAGGCCGACGCGGCGAAGGGGACGGCGACGATCGAGCGGCCGCGGGGCCGCCGCGTCCTGCGCGAGGCGAACTTCCTCCACCTCAACGAGCCCAAGGGGCTCTGGACCTGGGTCGCCGACGTCTACGCCGTCGTCCTCGCGCTCCTCGCCGTGACGGGGCTCTTCGTCCTGAAGGGGAAGAACGGTCTCTCGGGCCGGGGGAAGTGGCTCACCGGGATCGGCGTCGCGATCCCGCTCCTCGCTCTCCTCGTCCTCCTCTGGCGCCCGGGCGACCGCGGGCCGCGGGGCGAGGGGGAGAGCGAGGCGGGCGGCGGCGGCGCGCACCGCGGAATGGGCGCGGGGAGAGGCGCCGCCGGCCCTTCTCGCTGAATCACGCCGCCGGGCCGTCCCCGTCCCGCGCGAGCGCTTCCTCCACCGCAGCCGCCGGCTCGACGACGCCCCAGCCCTGGCGGTCGACGGGGACGTGGGGGAGGCGCTGGGCGGTGGCGACGAGGATCGACTTGACCTCGTGGGGGCGGAGGGCGGGGTTCGCCTCGAGCATCTGCGCGGCGAGGGAGGAGACGATCGGCGCGGCGAAGCTCGTGCCGTCGACGTGCTTGTAGGCGCCGCTGATGACGTTGTTGTCGCGAATCTTCGCCTCGACGAGCTGGCGAAGGAGGGGCGGGGCGAGGTGGCGCGCGGCGTCGAGCGCCTCGTCGACCCCGGAGTTCGCCTCGAGGATCACGTCCATCTCGTCGTCGCGGGCCGACTCGAGGAGGGCGTAGAGGGCGGCCTGCGCGGCGGTCGGCGTGCCGGGAAGGATCGGCGCGGCGAGCCAGATGGCGGGAGCGATGACCTCGGGCTTCTGGAGGCCGTCGATCGTCGGGCCCCAGCTGCCGTGGTAGATGTCGTGCCCGGCGCGGTGGAGGCGGTTCTTGTCGTCGAGGCCGCCGACGGTGAGGACGGACGGCGCCGAGGCGGGCGGCAGGACGGGGTGGCCGGGGGCGAGGCCGAGGTTCCCCGCGGCGGCGACGACGAGGATCCCGGCGCGCGTCGCCTTCTCGGCGGCCTGCGAGAGCGGGTCGTGGAGGTACGAGGCTTCGTAGTCGCCCCCGCAGGAGACGTTGCAGACGCGGATGCCGTACTTCTCGCGGTTCCTGATCACCCACTCGAGGCCGACGCGGATGTTCTCGTGCGTGATCCGCCGGGCCGAGCCGACCTTCACGAGGACGACGTTCGCCTCGGAGGCGAGGCCGCGGTAGTGCCCGTTCGAGAGCGTCCCGTTCCCGCAGGCGACGACGGAGGTCATCATGCCGTGCCAGCTCGAGTCGTCGGGCGTGAGCAGCCGGGGGTAGGACGCCCGCCTGTCGGTGACGTCGACGAAGCGGAGGATCCGCGTCCGCGGCTCGACGAGGTCGGCGTGCGGGTAGAAGCCCGAGTCGAGGAAGGCGATCGTGACGCCGCGGCCGCGGAAGCGCTCGTCGGCGCCGAGCCTCACCGGCGTCGGGAGGATCGGCCCCTCGTCCCGCGGGCCGGGCTCGTGCGGGAAGTGCGGGTGGTCGGGCACCGTCGTCGAAGCTAGCCGGGGCGCGGGCGGGCGTCAACGGCGGAGGCTTGGGTGTAGAGTTTCGGCAGAGCCCGACTGCACGACACGGCCGGAGTCGCCCTTCGAAGGAGGGGAGATGCCGCAGCACTTCCGCGCCGTCGCCCTCGATTACGACGGCACGCTCACGAAGACCGGGCGCCTCGACGACGTCGTCCTCGGCGCGCTCCGGAGGCTCCGCGAGGAGAAGGTCAAGCTCGTCCTCGTGACGGGGCGGATCCCGTGGGAGCTCCTCGAGCTCTGCCCGCGCGCGGAGGAGCTGTTCGACCGGATCGTCTGGGAGAACGGCGCCGTCGTCTGGGGGGTGCGCGGGGCGCGCCTCCTCGCGCCGCCGGTGCCGGGCGAGCTCGAGGAGGCGCTCGCGCGGCGGGGCGTCGAGCTGCGGCGCGGGCAGGCGATCCTCGCGGGGTTCGCGCGGGACGCCGTCGCCGCCCTCGAGGAGATCGGGCGGCTCGGCCTCGAGGTGCAGGTCGTCAGGAACCGGGGCGAGATGATGCTCGTCCCCTCCGGCGTCTCGAAGGGGACGGGCCTCTTCGACGCCCTGGGCGACCTCGGCATCTCGCGCCACTCGACGCTCGCCGTCGGCGACGCCGAGAACGACCACTCCCTCCTCGGCGCCTGCGAGCTCGGCGTCGCCGTGGCCGACGCGGTGCCGTCGCTCCTCGGGGCGGCCGACGTCGTCCTCCCCGAGCCGGGGAGCGCGGCGCTCGCGCGCTTCCTGCTCGGGCCGTCGGTCCTCTCCGACGAGACGCCCGAGCCGCGCCGCTTCCAGGCCGCGCTGGGGACGTTCGCGGACGGCTCGGCCGCGAAGGTCCCCGCCTCGGGCGTCAACGTCCTCGTGACGGGCGGGACGATGTCGGGGAAGTCCCACCTGACGGGGCTCCTCGCGGAGCGGCTCCTCGGCCTCGGCTACTCGCTCTGCGTGATCGACCCGGAGGGGGACCACGTCTCCCTCGGCGCGCTCCGCGGCGTCCTCGCGGTCGGGGGGAGCGAGCCGCTCCCCGTGCCCGAGCAGCTCCCGCGCCTCGTCGAGCACCGCTTCGGGAGCGTCGTCGTCGACCTCTCGCTCCTCGACGCCGGCGAGAAGGTGGCCTACTGCCGAGCGGCCCTCGAGGAGCTCTCGGCGCTCTGGAGCGACACGGGGCTCCCGCACTGGCTCTTCGTCGACGAGGCGCAGGTCGCCCTCAACCTCGCGCACGAGCCGATCGAGGGGTTCGACCCGCGGCGCCCCGGGACCTGCCTGACGACGTGGCTCCCCGGGCACCTCCCCGACGCGGTCATCGCCTCTCTCGACGTCGTCCTCGACCTCGGCGTCGAGGAGGCGCCCGACCTCCCCGAGTGGGCCG
>JBDIBE010000213.1:0-6072 GCA_039812785.1 Thermoanaerobaculia bacterium
GTCAGTACATGCCGCCCATGCCGCCGCCGGGGGGCATCGCGGGAGCCTTCTCCTTCTCCTTGATCTCCGAGATCATCGCCTCGGTCGTCAGCATGAGGCTCGCGATGGAGGAGGCGTTCTGCAGCGCCGACTTCGTCACCTTGGCCGGGTCGATGATCCCCGACTTGAGCAGGTCCTCGACCTTCTCGGTGGCGGCGTTGAAGCCGATGTTGCCGCCCTTCTCCTTGAGCTCCTTGAGGATGACGGCGCCCTCGATCCCCGCGTTCGCGATGATCTGGCGGGCCGGCTCCTCGAGCGCGCGCTTGACGATGTTGATGCCGACCTGGATGTCGCCCGACTCCTTCAGCTTCTCGACCGCGTCCTGCGCGCGCACGAGCGCCACGCCGCCGCCGGGGACGATGCCGTCCTCGACCGCCGCCTTGGTGGCGTGCATCGCGTCCTCGACGCGGGCCTTCTTCTCCTTCATCTCGGTCTCGGTGGCCGCGCCGACCTTGATGACCGCCACGCCGCCGACGAGCTTGGCGAGCCGCTCCTGGAGCTTCTCGCGGTCGTAGTCGGACGTCGTCTCCTCGATCTGGGCCCGGATCTGCTTCACGCGGCCCGCGATCGCCTCCTTGCGCTTGCGCTCGGTGGTGTCGACGACGATCGTGGTGTTCTCCTTGTCGACGACGATCTTCTTGGCCTCGCCGAGGTCGTCCCACTTGACGTTCTCGAGCTTGATGCCGAGGTCCTCGGAGATCATCTTGCCGCCCGTGAGGATCGCGATGTCCTCGAGCATGGCCTTGCGGCGGTCGCCGAAGCCCGGAGCCTTGACGGAGCAGACCTGGAGCGTGCCGCGGAGCTTGTTCACGACGAGCGTCGCGAGCGCCTCGCCCTCGACCTCCTCGGCGATGATGAGGAGCTGCTTGCCCTGCTTGGCGGTCTGCTCGAGCACGGGGAGGAGGTCCTTCATCGAGGAGATCTTCTTCTCGAAGATGAGGATCCGGGCGTTCTCGAGGACGGCCTCCATCCTCTCGGCGTCCGTCACGAAGTACGGGGAGAGGTAGCCGCGGTCGAACTGCATCCCCTCGACGACCTCGAGGGTCGTCTCGAGGCCCTTGGCCTCCTCGACCGTGATGACGCCGTCCTTGCCGACCTTGTCCATCGCCTCGGCGATGATCTTGCCGATCTCCTCGTCGCCGTTGGCCGAGATCGTCCCGACGAACGCGATCTCCTTGGCGTCGACGCTCTTCTTGAGCTTGTCGACGGACTCGACGGACTTCTTCACGGCGATCTCGATGCCGCGCTTGAGCTCCATCGGGTTGTGGCCGGAGGTGACCATCTTGATCCCCTCGCGGTAGATCGCCTGCGCGAGGACCGTGGCGGTCGTCGTGCCGTCGCCGGCGATGTCGGAGGTCTTGGAGGCGACCTCGCGGACCATCTGGGCGCCCATGTTCTCGAGCGGGTCGGCGAGCTCGATCTCCTTGGCGACGGTGACGCCGTCCTTGGTGATGAGCGGCGAGCCGAACTTCTTCTCGATGACGACGTTGCGGCCCTTGGGGCCGAGGGTGACCTTGACGGCGTCGGCCAGCTTGTTGACGCCGCGGAGGATGTTCTGGCGAGCGTCCTCGCCGTAGGTGATGTTCTTGGCAGCCATTTCTCTAGACCTCGCCTTACTTCGCGTCGACGATCGCGAGGACTTCGTCCTCGCGGAGGATCAGGTACTCGACGTCGTCGATCTTGATCTCGGTTCCCGCGTACTTGCCGATGAGGATCCGGTCGCCCGCCTTCACGGTCAGGGGGACGCGCTTGCCGTTGTCGTCGAACTTGCCCTCGCCGACGGCCTCGACCGTGGCCTCCATCGGCTTCTCCTTGGCGGTGTCGGGGATGATGATCCCGCCGCGGACCTGTTCCTTGGGCTCGATCCTCTTGACGAGGATCCGGTCATAGAGAGGACGGATCTTCATTGGGGTCTCCTTTCCGGGTTTCGGTTTTTCGGGGCGCTCGGCCCCTGGTGGAGGCTGTTTCGACGCCTGTTAGCACTCGCCAGTGGCGAGTGCTAGAAACCTATAACCTGCGTGCGTTCTTGTCAAGGGTAGGGAAGCCGACGCGGGCGAGCGGTTCCCCGGCGGCTCTCCGCTACTCCCTCGAGAACTGCGCCAGGTGGTACGAGAGGAACGCCTTCTGGGATCCCGCGAGCTCCGGAAACACTGGCAATGCAAGAGTTTCCATCGCGGCGCGCTCGGCCTCGGGGAAGTCCCCGACCTTCCCGCCGAGGTAGGCGAAGCACTCCTGGAGGTGGAGCGGGACAGGGTAGTAGATCGCATGGCCGATCTTCAGCTCGGCGAGGCGGTCCTTCAGGGCGTCGCGCCGGCCGCGGGCGACCCGGACGACGAACTGGTTGTAGACATGGTGGCAGCCGGCGGCCTCCCGCGGGAAGCCGATCCCGCCCTCCTCGTACGTCTTTCCGCCGTGCTCGAGGAAGCGCCGCTCGATGTCGGCCGCGTTCTGCCGGCGCCCCTCCGCCCAGGAGTCGAGGTGCGGGAGCTTGACGTGGAGGACGACGGCCTGGAGCGCGTCGAGCCGGAAGTTCCCGCCGACGAGGGAGTGGTGGTACCGGCTCGTCTCCCCGTGCATCCGAAGGGCCTTCAGCCTCGCCGCCATCGCGTCGTCGTCCGTCGTCACCATGCCGCCGTCGCCGAAGCCGCCGAGGTTCTTCGACGGGAAGAACGAGAAGGCGCCGAAGTCGCCGAGGGCGCCCGCCTTCTTCCCCTTGTAACCGGCGCCGAGCGACTGGCAGGCGTCCTCGATGACCGGGATCCCCTTCGCCTTCGCGACCTCGAGGATCGGGTCCATGTCGGCGCACTGGCCGTAGAGGTGGACCGGCTGGATCGCCTTCGTCCTCGGCGTGATCGCCGCAGCCAGCTTCTCCGAGTCGACGTTGTACGTCGCCGGGTCGATGTCGCAGAAGACGGGCCGCGCGCCGAGCCGGGCGACCGCGCCCGCCGAGGCGAAGAACGTGTAGGGCGAGGT
Organism: Thermoanaerobaculia bacterium; assembly: GCA_039812785.1. Classification (GTDB taxonomy): domain Bacteria; phylum Acidobacteriota; class Thermoanaerobaculia; order UBA5066; family UBA5066; genus UBA5066. Next base: position 3,013 of record JBDIBE010000213.1, read on the forward strand.
GACGACGTCGTCGCCCGGCCCGATGCCGAGGGCCATCATCGCGGCGAGCTGCGCGTCGGTGCCGGAGGACATCCCGATCGCGTGCTTGACGCCGACGTACTCCGCGATCGCCTTCTCGAACGCCTCGACCTTCGGGCCGAGGATGAAGCCCTGGCTCTCGAAGAGCTCGTCCGTCGCGGCCCGGATCTGGTCGCGCAGGCCTGCGTACTGCTTCTTCAGGTCGAGGAGGGGGACGGGGACGGCGAGAGGCATGGTCGGTTCCATAGCGGCCGGCAAGCATACGACGCCGGCCGGGGTCGCGCCTACACCAGGCCCTTTTCCCTCAGCTCCCCCTTGACCCAGGCGTAGGCGATCGGGGCGAGGACGACGCCCGGGATCCCGAAGGCGACCTCGAAGACGACGATCGAGAGGAAGATCTCCCACGCCTCGGCGCCGATCCGGTTCCCGACGATCCGGGCGTTCACGAGGTACTCCAGCTTGTGGATCGCGGCGAGGAACCCGAGGGAGACGAGGGCGAGCCACGGCGCGACGCCGAACGAGAGGACGACGATCGCCGTGTTCGAGACGAGGTTCCCGACGACGGGGAGGAGCCCGGCGAGGAAGGTGACGAGGACGAGCGTCGTCGAGAACGGGAGCCGCTCGGCGAGGAGCGGAACGAGGCCGAAGAGGTAGACGGCCGTCAGGACCGTGTTCACCGCCGAGATCTCGAGCTGGGCGAGGACGACCCGCTCGAAGGCCTCGGCGAAGCGGCGCACCCGTCCGCCGAGCGCGGCCGCGAGAGGAGGCGCTTCCGCCCCCGCGCGCGGGTGGCGGAAGAAGAAGAGGAGCGCGGCGAGGACGCCCATCAGGACGTGGACCGCCGTCCGCCCCGCCTCGCCCCCGGCGTGCCGGAGCTCGGCCGAGTGCTCCCGGAGCCAGCCGGCGAGCCCCGCCTTGACCTGCTCGGCCGTCTGCCAGCTCTCGAGCGCCCCGACCGGGATACCCAGGGCCGCGAGCTGACGGCGCGCGTCGTCGAGGACGTCGGCCATTTTCTCGAAGAGGCCCGGGAGGTCTCCCATGTGCCCGCGGGCGAAGCCCGCGAGGAGGAAGGCCGCGAGCGTCGTGACGCCGGCGCCCGCGAGCGCGACGGCGCCCGCCGCGATCCAGCGCGCCGCGCCGTGGGAGAGGCGCGGCCCTGCGAGGAGCCGGGCCGACCGGTGGAGGATCGTGTGGAGGAGGAGCCCCGCGACGAGCGCCCCGACGAGGTGGAAGCGGAAGACGAAGAGGAACGCGGCGGCCGCGAGGACGAAGGCGGCCGCCTCGCAGCGCCGCGCGGTCGCGCCGGCGCCGCGCAGCGCATCCAGCGCCTCGGCGCCGGCCGCCGGCGCGGCTTCAGGAGGAGGAGGAGGGCGATCCCCGCGGCGAAGCCCCCGACGTGCGCCCACCATGCGACGCCGCCCGAGGCGGCCGACCCGCCGGAGGCGAGGAGGGACGCGGACCCCTGCCAGAACTGCAGGAGGAACCAGACGAGGAGGAAGAGGAAGGCCGGCACCTCGACGAGCGGGAAGAGGAGGAAGAGCGGGACGATCGTGACGACCCGCGCGTGCGGATAGAGGACGAAGTAGGCGCCGAGGACGCCGGCGATCGCGCCGGAGGCGCCGATCAGCGGGACGAGCGACGTCGTGGCGAAGAGCCCCTGGAGAAGCGCGGCCATCACGCCGCTCCCGAGGTAGAAGAGGAGGTAGCGGCCGTGCCCGAGCGCGTCCTCGACGTTGTCGCCGAAGATCCAGAGGAAGAGCATGTTCCCGGCGAGGTGGAGGAGCCCGCCGTGCAGGAACATCGAGGTGAAGAGGCCGGTGACGCCGAGGCCGAAGGCGCCCGGGCCGAGCTCGCCTGCGTGGAAGAGCCGTGCGGGAACGAAGCCGAAGGCCCTCACGAGGGCCTCCCCGCCGTTCCCCGAGAGGAGCTGCAGGACGAAGGCCCCGACACAGGCCGCGATGAGAGCGCCGTTGACGAGCGGGACGGAGCGGCTCGGGATCGTGTCGCGAAGCGGAATCAAGGCCTCGGGATGATACGGGGAGCAGCGACGCCCCCCGAAAAGCGGGACGCCCCGGGGGGCACCCGGGGCGTCGCGGAGGCGTCGCCTCCGTGCAGGGGAGCCGTACGGCTCCCCGCGGGGATCGTCGGAGAGCTACTTCCTCTTCTTGTTGAGGAGGGTCTTGAGGTCCTTGCCCGCCTTGAACTTCGCGACCTTCGAGGCGGCGATCTTGATCTTCGCCTTGGTCTGCGGGTTGATGCCGGTGCGGGCCTTCCGCTCGGCGACGCTGAAGATCCCGAGGCCCGGGACGGCGACGCGCTCGCCCTTCTTCAGGTTGTCGGCGATCGAGTTCACGAACGCCTCGAAGGCGGACGTCGCGTCCTTCTTCGACAGCTCGGTCTCCTTGGAAATCGCCTCGACGATCTCGGCCTTACCTGCCATGTGCGGGATCCTCCTCTTTCTCTCTCTCGTGCGAGCTTCGGGTGCTACCCCGAAAGACGTCACGTTTCTTTGAACGGCGGAAATTTATGGTCCCGCGAAGGGCTTGTCAACGGAAAACCCGCTTGTTCAGCGGCTCTCTCCGTCCTTCCGGAGGACCGCCGCCGAGAAACCGTCGTTCGAGGCGCCCGGGACGACCCGGAAGAAGCCGTCCCCGCGGAGGGCGGATGCGAGCGGAGCCGGCAGGGAGGAGACGTCCGGGCGCTCGATCCCGAAGCCGCCCCGCTCCGCCAGGACGGCGGCGACGACGCCCTCGTTCTCCTCCGGCTCGAGCGAGCAGGTGACCCAGACGACGGCGCCGCCCGGCGCGCAGATCTCGAGCGCGGCCGAGAGGAGGGCGCGCTGCGCGGACGCGAGCCGGTCGAGGTCCGCGGGCGCGAGGCGCCAGCGGATCTCCGGGTTCTTCCGGAGCGTCCCCGTCCCCGAGCAGGGTGCGTCGAGGAGGACGGAGCGGAACGCCCCGCGCGGGAGCGGCGTCCGCGCGGAGTCCGCGCGGACGACGAGCGCCTCGTCGCGCCGCCCCGCCGCCGAGAGCGCGGCGGCGA
>JBDIBE010000214.1:0-6031 GCA_039812785.1 Thermoanaerobaculia bacterium
TCGGCTCGTCGAGCGCGGCCTGCCACCGCTCCGCCGCCTCGAGGGCGGCGCGCTCCTTCGGCGGCGGGGCGGCGGCGAGGCCGAGCAGCGCGGCGAGGCAGGCCCACTGCACCGCCTCCTTGCGGCCGAGCCACTGGCCGACGAAGCCGGCGGCGTCGGACCAGAGCTCCTTCTCGAGGAGGGCTCCGACGTAGTCGGACGGGGCGAGGCCGGGGGCGAGGAGGGCCCTCGCTTCCGGCGAGAGGTCGAAGCGGGCGGCGATCTCCTCGGAGCGGACGGTGGGGCGCGGCGTGCTGCTGCTCATCGTCTCCTCCTACCCGATCTTCGTCAGCCCGCCGCCGACGTTCGCGATCCCGTCGGCCCTCACGTTCACGATCGGCGCCTTCACGTCCGCCGTGCCGTCTCCCTGGAGCGTCGCCTGGATCCCCTTGAGCGTCGCGCTCGACGCGTCGAGCTTCAGCGAGGAGGTCGTCGTCTTCAGCTCGGCCGCGGTCATGTCGACCTTCAGCGAGCTCGTCCCGAACTTCAGCTCCGCCGCGGAGGAGTCGATCTTCAGCGAGTTCGCCCCGAACTTCAGCTCGACGGCGCTCGTGTCGAGCTTCAGGACCGCGGCGGTGGGGCCGTCCCCCACCTTCAGCTCGATCGAGTTCGGCGCGACGATCGTCACCTTCCCGTCGGGCGCCGTGCCCTTCAGCTCTATGTCGAGGTTTCCGCGCGCGATCTCGAGCTTGTCGTTGCCGTTCTGGATCGTCGCGGTCCGGTCGTTCAGGACCTGTACGACCTGGTTCCCCTGGTGCACCGTCTCCGACGGCGCCCCTTTCGCGCGCGCCTTCCCGTCCTCGCCGACGACGAGCTTGTCGTTCCCCCAGGAGACGGTCCTCGTCCGGTCGTTCGCGATCCAGATCGTCTGGTTCCCGCCCTTCGACGGGCTCTGCTGCGGCTGAGCGTCGGACCGGGCCTCGACCGACGGCTCGGTCGCCCCCGCGGCCTTCCCGACCCAGAGAGCGTCGTCCCCCCTCCCGACGTTCACCGTCCGGTTCTTCCAGATCTCCCGGGTCTGGCTCCCGTCCTCCGGGTCCGCGGTCCCCTGCTTCACGCCGACCTGGAGCCTGTCGTTGTTCTTGACGAGGCGGTGGAAGTCTTTCTGAGACTGGACGTAGAAGAGCTCCTGCCCCTTCCGGTCCTCCAGGTAGACCTCGTGGAACTCGTCCGCCGCCCCGCCGAGGGTCGAGCGGGTCCGGATCCCCGTCCTCGTCTTGTTGTCGGGGAGGGTCTGGGGGGGCATGTTCGCGGCGTTGTAGAGCGCGCCGACGACGACCGGCTCGTCGGGGTCGCCGTGGAGGAAGTCGACGAGGACCTCCTGGCCGATCCGCGGCACGGCCCAGCTTCCCCATCCCGTCCCGGCGAGCGGCGTCGCGACGCGCAGCCACGCCGAGCTCGTCGTGTCCCTCCTCCCCTCGCGGTCCCAGTAGAACTGGACCTTCACCCGCGCGTACTTGTCGACGTAGATCTCCTCGCCCTGCGGCCCGACGACGATCGCCGTCTCGGGCCCCTGCGCGACGGGCCGGGCCGTCGACCGCGGCGCGCGGTAGCGGGTGGCCGCCGGGAGGCAGGTGAACGAGTTCTCGTAGGCCCATCCCGAGCCGTCCGTCCGGAAGATGCCGTTCTCGGCGTGGTGGACGACGCGCGTGACGAGGTAGCGGCCGTTCCCGTCGTGGTGGTTCCCGAGGGTGATCGCCCACCCGGCCGAGAGGTGCCGGACGTGGCCTTCCCCCTCGATCTCGACGGCGCGCGCCTCCTCGCGCTCCATCATCACGCGGACCCGCCGGTCGCCGTAGGGAAAGATCTTCTGGAGATCGGCCGCGCGGTCGCCGCCGCCCGGCGTCACGCCGTCGTACGGCTTGGCGTGGCCGCCGGGAAAGGCGTAGAGCTCGCGCTTCTCCCAGTCGCCGAGCTGGAGCTTGTGCGCCACCGTCCCGACCTGGACGTCGGAGAGGAGGACGTTCTGCTTCTCGAGGCTCTGGGCCGGCATCTCGAAGGAGCGGTCCCAGATCGTCACCTTCCCGCGGGTCAGGGCCTGCCGCTTCCGCCAGCCGGTGATCCGGTCCTCGTCCCGGCCGCCGCCGAGGATCGGCTCGTAGCGGAGGGTGGAGCCGCCGGGGAGGTCCGCGTAGCGCTGCAGCTGGTCGCTCAGCATCAGCTTGTGCGAGCCGTCCTCGTGCTTGAAGTGGAAGCGGATCCCCTCCTCCTCCATGAGCCGGAGCGCGAAGGCGAGGTCGTTCTCGCGGTACTGGAGGCAGGTCTCCCGCGGCTCGTACACCGCCGTCAGGTCGTAGTCGACCTCGAACCCGGCGAAGACCCTCCGGAGGATGTCCGAGACCGACGTCTCCTGGAAGACGCGGCTCCGGTGGACGAGGCCGAGCATCGCCACCTTCGGCACGACGCGCATCCGCCACGTCGTGAAGGTCTTCTTGTCGGCCTCGAGCGTCTCGCGCGCCCCCTCCTCGAGCTCCGAGCAGAGGCCGTTGAACCAGCGGACCGGAGAGCCGTCCGGCCCGTCGACGGTGATCGTGACGCTCTGGCCGACGACGGCCTCGAAACGGACGTCCGACTCGTTCTCCGAGACGAGGTCGAGCTCGAGGTCGAAGAGCTCGGAGATCGCCTCCGTCCCGCGGAACCCGCGGAGGAGGAGGACGTCCTTCCCGAGGGGCGTCGTGAGACGGAAGACGTGACCGTCCTGGGAATAGGAAGGCATCGCGCGGAGTTCCTTTCGTGGGCCCGGTCCGGGGACGGCTGTGCTGCGGGGAGCTTACGCCGGAGGCGGCGCTCCCGTCGCACGCACGGCCGCGGCGGCCGTCACCGGGAGCCGGACCGTGAAGGTCGAGCCCTTCCCCGGCTCGCTCTCGGCCGTGACGTCGCCTCCCATGAGGCGGGCGTAGTGCCGGCTGATCGCGAGGCCGAGGCCGGTCCCGCCGTAGTTCCTCGCCCCGGCGCCTCCCTGCCAGAACGGGGTGAAGAGGCGGGCCATCAGCTCCGGGCGGATGCCGATGCCGGAGTCGCGGACCGAGAGGAGGACGCCGCCCGCCGCGAGCCGGACGCGGAGCTCGACCTCGCCCCCCTCGGTGAACTTCGCCGAGTTGCCGAGGAGGTTGAGCAGGACCTGGCGGAGCTTGCGCGGGTCGGCCTCGAGCTCGACGTCCCCCTCGACCTCGACGGCGAGGCGGTTCCCGTTCCGCTCGACGAGTCGGCGGACGTCCTCGGCGGCCTCGCGCGCGAGGGCGGCCACCCAGAAGCGCTCGACGTTCAGCTCGGTCTTCCCCGCCTCGACCTTCGAGAGGTCGAGGACGTCGTTGATGAGGCCGAGGAGGTAGCGCCCCGCGGCCTGGATCCTCCCGAGGTCGCCCGCGACCGCCGCGGGCTCCGCCGCCTCTCCCTCCTCGAGGAGCATCTCGCTGTAGCCGATGATCGCGTTCAGCGGCGTCCGCAGCTCGTGGCTCATGTTCGCGAGGAAGGCGCTCTTGGCGCGGTTCGCGGCCTCGGCCGCGGCCGTCGCCTTCTCGAGGTCGGCCGTCCTCTCGCGGACGCGCTCCTCGAGCGTCCGGCGCTCCTGCTCGATCTGCGAGTAGAGGCGCGCCTTCTCGACGGCGACGGCGATCGTGGAGGCGACGGCGGTGAGGAGCTCGAGCCCCTCGCCCGGGAGCGGGCGGCGCGTCGTCCCGTTGTCGACGACGAGGACCCCCGCGCTCCGCCCCTGGGCCACGAGCGGGGCGACGAAGACCTCCTCCGAGCCGAGGATCGGGACGAGGTGGCGGGTCGCGGCGCCGCTCGCGTCGGGGAGGTTGCGCAGGCGGAAGGCGACGCCGTCGCCTATCGCCCGCGCGATCGGGGAGAGCGGGTCGTCCAGCCGGACCGAGAGGCGGCCGAGGAGCGCCGCCTGCTCGTCGGTGACGCCCCGGCTCCGCGCGCCGCCGAGGGAGTTCCTCACCTCGTCGACGAGGAGGACGATGGCCCGGTCGTAGTCGAGGTGGCGCGTCACCGCCTCGAGGCTCCGGTCGACGACCTCGAGCGGGTCGAGAGAGGCGGACGCGGCGAGGGCGACCTCGCGGAGCGCGGTCAGCTCGGCCACCTTTCCGCGGAGCGCGAGCGTCGACTGCTGGACCTCGGCGTAGGCCGCCTGCACGCGGTCGACCTGGCTCTCCGCCGTCGCCCGCTGCTCCTCGATGAGCCGGTCCTGCTCCTGACGGTCGTGCCGGAGGCGCTTGACCTTCAGCGCGTGCCAGGCGGCCGCGATCGGCAGGAAGGCGAACGGCGCGGCGAGGGCCCCGGCGTCCGATCCCGAGAGGGCGAGGGCGGCGAGGCCCGCCGTGCCGGCGGCGCCCGCCGCGAGGAGGCGGTCTCCGCGCAGGCGGGGGTCCTCCCAGGTGAAGCGCCACTCGCAGCACTCGTCGCCGCGGGCCTGGCACTTCAGCTCGTCGACGACGGCCCAGGGCTGTCCGGGGTGGATCAGGGCCGGGATCGCCGCGTAGGTACCCTGGTAGGCCGCGCACGAGGAGACGAGCCAGAGCTCGTGCAGCTCCTCGCGCAGGTCGTCGAGCTGGGAGGCGGCGTACCACCGCACCACGGCCGAGCGGGCCGTCGTCTCCACGACGCGGATGTCCGTCTCGACGAACTTCTCCGTCGCCCGCGCGATGAGGGAGTAGGCCTGCCGGAGGCCGAACGGGCGGAAGATCGCCGCGATCGACGGCGGGACGACCTTCGCGCCGCGCGTGAAGTAGAAATAGTCGACCCCTGCGAACTCGCGGCAGATCTCGTTGACGTAGAGCTCGAGCTCGCGCGAGTAGTTGTTCCCGTCGACGAGGAGCGTCTCGGAGTTGACGTGGTACCGCGCGTCGGGGATGAGGCCGTTGAGCCGCTCCACGAGCCGCGCGAGGAGGCGCGTGCGGGCGGCCTCCTCGCGCGACTCGCGGTCCGCGGCGACGGCGCCCGCCGGGAGCGCCTGGAGCTCCCGGTCGAGGACGAGGTCGACGGCGTGGCGGATCGTGCCGACGATGAGCTTCCCGTTGACGTGCCGGATCGGGCGGCCGTCGGGCCCGCGCCCGAACGGGACCGTCGTCAGCGGCGGCAGCGGGGCGGGAGACGGGTCGGGGACCACTTTGTCGCGGGACGATACGGCATTCCGGCGCCTCCCGGTGCGCTCAGCCCGGGGAGGGAGGCGACAGCTCTCCCGGCGGGAACCCCATCGAAAGCCGGAGGGCGGCGTAGGCGACGGTGTGCCGGCCGTCCCGCCTCCTCACGACGAGCGGCGGCTCGAGGAGCGGGAAGCCCTCCTCCCCGCGCGGCAGGCCCGCGGAGAGGTCCTCCGCCCGCGCCGCGGCGTACAGGGCGACGAGCGGCGGCTCCCCCTCGCGGAAGACGACGTCGCGGCGCCGGAGCAGGAAGAGCCTCTCCGCCGCGAGGGCCGCCTCGGCCTCGGCGTCGCGGGCCGTCGGCCAGACGAAGGCGAAGACGCCGCCCGGCGCGAGGCTCCGCCGGGCCGCGGCGGCGTACCCCTCGATCCCGCCCCGCCGCGTGATCCGCGCCGGGACGGCCTGCGGGTGGCGCGCCTCGGTCGCCGTCCCCGGCTCGAAGTACGGGGGCGCGCCGAGGACGAGGTCGAACGGCGCCTCGCCCGCGAGGGCGGACGGGTCCCGCAGGTCTCCCTCGAGGAGCCGGAACCGCTCCTCGAGCCCGTTGTATCGGACGCTCTTCCGCGCGAGCGCGATCGAGAACGGCTGCGCCTCGAGCGTCACGACCGCCGCCCCCGGGAGCTTCCACGCCGCGGCCATCGCGATCGACCCGATCCCCGACCCGAGGTCGAGGAGCCTGTCGACCCGCGGGGCGCAGCGGACGCCCCACCAGGCGACGAGGAGGTCGTCCGTCGAGAAACGGTGGCCGCGCGCGGCCTGGAAGATCCGGAAGCGGCCGCAGAGGAAGTCGAGCGTCTCGCCTTCCCCCGGCTCGACGCCGCCCGGCGGGAGCGGGCCCGGCCGGC
>JBDIBE010000215.1:0-6020 GCA_039812785.1 Thermoanaerobaculia bacterium
AGGAGCTCGTCGGGGTCGATCGGCCGGAGGACCTCGCGCCCCGTCGCCGCGCTCATCCGGGCGATGTAGCGCGACGGCGAGCTCTGCCAGAGGAACTCCCCCTCGGGGTGGACATGGACGCTCCCGTCGACGACGGGGCGCGCGGGCGAGCCGCGCCTGGCGGGGGCGGCGGGCGCCTTCGGCGCGGTGTTCGGCGCGGGGACGGGCTCCGAGGCCGCCGCGCGGCGGCGGGGGGACGCTTTCGGCATGAGACTCCTCCGGGAGCCCCCATTGTCTCCCGAAACGGCGCCCGGCCCGGAACAGCGCGCTACCGCGCCGCGTCGCCCGGCGGGACCGGTGCGAGGTTCCAGATGTCCCGCGCGTACTCCCGGATCGTCCGGTCGGAGGAGAACTTCCCCATCCGCGCGACGTTCAGGACGGCCTTGCGCGTCCACCCCTCCGCGTCCTGCCACTCGGCCGAGACCCTCTCCTGCGCCGCCGCGTAGGCGTCGAAGTCGGCGAGGTGGAAATACGGGTCGTGGTTCTCGACGACGTGCTCGAAGAGCCACGAGAAGATGCCGGGCTCGAACGGCGCGAAGAGCGGCGAGCGGAAGGCGTCGAGGACGCGCCGCACGCGCGGGTCGGCCTCGTAGACGCTCCGGGCCGCGTAGGCCCCCGGGTCCTTCAGCCGCTCGAGCGCGTCGGCGGTGTGGCCGAAGATGAAGATGTTCTCCTCGCCGACCTCCTCCATGATCTCGATGTTCGCGCCGTCGAGCGTGCCGATCGTCAGCGCGCCGTTCATCGAGAGCTTCATGTTCCCCGTGCCCGAGGCCTCCATGCCGGCCGTCGAGATCTGCTCGGAGAGGTCGGCCGCCGGGATGATCCGCTCGGCGAGCGAGACCCGGTAGTCGGGGAGGAAGACGCACTTCAGGAGGCCCTTCACCCGCGTGTCGCGGTTGATCCGCTCGCCGACGGAGTGGATCAGCTTGATGACCTGCTTGGCGACCCAGTAGCCGGGAGCCGCCTTCCCGGCGAAGACGAAGGTCCGCGGCGCCCCGGGGAGGACGCCGTCCTCGACGATCCGGAAGTAGAGGTGGACGACGTGGAGGGCGTTGAGGAGCTGCCTCTTGTAGAGGTGGATCCTCTTGATCTGGATGTCGAAGAGCGACTCGGGGTCGACCCTCACGCGCGTCAGGTCGGCGATGACGCGGGCGAGCCGCTTCTTGTTCTCCCGCTTCACGGCCCGGAAGCGGTCGCGGAAGGCGGCGTCGCCGGCGAGGCGGTCGAGCGGCTCGCGGAGGAGGCCGTAGTCGGTCACCCAGCCGGGGCCGGCGGCCTCGGTCAGGAGGTCGGCGAGGGCCGGGTTCGACTTCAGGAGCCAGCGCCGCGGCGTGACGCCGTTCGTCTTGTTGTTGAACCGCTCCGGGTGGAGGCGGTAGAGGTCGGGGAAGAGGTTCTCGGTGATGAGGCGCGAGTGGAGCGCCGCCACGCCGTTGATCGAGTGGCTCCCGGCGGCCGCGAGCTGGGCCATCCGGACGTGCTTCGGCTCCCCCTCCTCGATCATCGAGACGCGCGCGAGGATCTCCTGGTCGCCCGGCGCGCGGTGCGCGACCTCGTCGAGGAAGCGGCGGTTGATCTCGTAGATGATCTGCAGGTGCCGCGGGAGGACCGTCTCCACGAGCGGGAGCGGCCACTTCTCGAGCGCCTCGGGGAGCAGCGTGTGGTTCGTGTAGCCGAGGGTGGCGACCGTCATCTCCCACGCCCGCTCCCACTCGACGTCGTGCTCGTCGACGAAGAGGCGCATCAGCTCGGCGACGGCGAGGGCGGGGTGGGTGTCGTTGAGCTGGATCGCGATCTGCTCGGAGAACTCGCCGATCGGGTGCCCCTCGCGGAGGAAGCGCCGGAGGATGTCGCGCAGGGCGCAGGCGACGAAGAAGTACTCCTGCAGGAGCCGGAGCTCCTTGCCCTTCTGCACCTTGTCGGAGGGGTAGAGGACCTTCGAGATCGTCTCGGAGCCGATCGTCTCCTGGACCGCCTGGACGTAGTCGCCGGAGTTGAAGGACTCCATGTTGAAGTCGTCGGAGGCGCGCGCCGAGTAGAGGCGCAGGGCGTTGACCGTCTCGCCGCCGTAGCCGACGACCGGCATCTCGTGCGGGACGCCGACGAGGATCTTCCAGTCCATCCACATCGGGTTGTACTGGCTCCTGCGGTCGACGGTGTCGACGATCCGGCCGTAGACCGGGACGAGGACGGCCTCCTCGGGGCGCTCGACCGTCCACGGCATCGCGGCGTGGAGCCAGCGGTCGGGGCGCTCCTTCTGGTAGCCGTTGTCGATCTCCTGCCGGAAGAGGCCGTACTGGTAGAAGAGGCCGTAGCCGTAGCCGGGGAGGTGGAGCGTCGCGAGCGAGTCGAGGAAGCAGGCGGCGAGGCGCCCGAGGCCGCCGTTGCCGAGGCCCGCGTCGACCTCCTCGTTCCTCACGTCGTCGAGGTCGTGCCCGAGCTCCGCGAGCGCCTGCACGGCCGCGTCGTGGAGGCCGAGGTTGTGGAGCGAGTCGACGAGGGAGCGCCCGATCAGGAACTCCATCGAGAGGTAGTAGACGCGGCGGGCGCCGGCGGCCCGGTAGCGCTTCTCGGTGGCGAGGAGCTTCTCCCACGCGAGGTCGCGCACGGCGAGGCCGAGCGCGTTGAAGAGGTCGGCCTTCGTCGCGTCCTCCCAGGGCTTGCCGAGCGAGTGCTCGACGTGCCAGCGGAGGGCGTCCTTCAGCTCGGCGGCCGTCCCGTCGACCGGGGGCGAGCCGGCGCTCACCGCGCCCCCATCGCCGCGACCGAGGCCTCGAGGTCGTCGTCGAGGGGGAGGACCTTGTCGAGGCGGGTCAGGCGGAAGACGGCGCGCACCGCGTCGCGGGCGCCGGCGATCCGGAGCTCGCCCCCCTCGGGGAGCCCCTTGACGAGCGAGAGGATCGAGGCGAGGCCGGCGCTGTCGATGAACCCGACGGGCGAGAGGTCGAGGACGACCTTCGGGGCGGCCCCGGTGAGCGCGCCGGCCATCCGCGCCTTGAAGTCGGGGGCGGAGAGGGCGTCGAGGCGGGCGTCCTCGATCCGCGCGAGGATGAAGGACTCCTGGGGCTCGATCGTCAGGTTCATCGTTCCTCCGTGCGGCGGGGGCGGGCCCTCAGGCGGAGAGCCGCGCGAGCGCGGACGCCTCGTCGTCGAACGCCTCGAGGATCTGGTCGAGTCGGGTCAGGCGGAGGACCGAGACGACCGCGGCCGTCGGCGCGAGGAGGACGACGTCGCCCCCCGCGGAGCGGGCCGCCTTCAGGACGGAGAGGAGCGCCGAGAGCCCCGACGAGTCGATCCGCTTCAGGTCGCGGAGGTCGAGGACGAGGCGGCTGCGCCCCCGGTCGAGGACCTCCTTCAGGCCGGTGCGGACGTCGGGCTCCGCCCAGGCGTCGAGGGTCCCCGAGAGCGAGACCACCTCGGCGGGCCCCGCGGGGCGGCAGGCGAGGACGACGTTTCCTTCCGTCACGGGCACGGGCAGCTTGCCACTTGAGACGGCCCTGTCAAGGCGGACGGTGCCCTCCCTGCCGATCGCTGGTACCGTCCGCCCATGCCGGCGTCCCTCCTCCTCGCTGCCGCCCTCGCCGTCGCCGCCCCGGCCGTTCCCGCCCCCTCGCCCGAGGCGCTCCACGCCGCCTGGCCGGCCGTCCGCCTCTCGCCCCCGTCCGCGTCCTACACGCCGGAAGCCCTCGGAAAGGACCTCGAGGCCCTCGTCGCCGCCTACGGAGACGTCGTGAAGGTCGTCGAGCGCGGCTCCTCGTCGGAGGGACGGCCGCTTCGCGTCCTCGCCGTCGGCTCGGGCCCCGGGAAGGTCCTTCTCTGGTCCCAGATGCACGGCGACGAGCCGACGGCCACCTGCGCCCTCGTCGACCTCCTCGCGTACCTCGTCGCGACGCGGGAGGAGCCGGCGACGAAGGATCTCCTCTCGCGCGTGACGCTCCTCGTCCTCCCGATGCTCAACCCCGACGGAGCCGTCAGGAACGACCGCCGGAACGCCCAGGGGATCGACATCAACCGCGACGCCCTCGAGCTCCAGACCCCCGAGGGCCGGTTCCTGAAGGCGCTCCGCGAGAAGTACGCGCCGACCGCCGGCTTCAACCTCCACAACCAGGGCGCCCTCGTGACGGCCGGCCCGGCCGGCCCGCAGTCGGCGCTCGCCGTCCTCGCCGTCCCCGGCGCCGAGCGCGAGGCCGAGGGCCCGGTCCTCTGGCGGAAGAAGGGGCTCTGCGCCGTGATGGCCCGGGCCGCGGAGCCGTTCGCGCCGGGCCGCGTGGCGCGCTACCAGATGGAGTACACCGAGCGCGCCTTCGGCGACTCGATGTCGCGCTGGGGGACCCCGACCGTCCTCCTCGAGACCGGGGGATGGGACGGGCCGGGCGAGGCCGAGCGGCTCGTGCGGCTCAACTTCGTCGTCCTCCTCTCGGCGCTCCACGCCCTCGCGCGGGGGACGGAGGAGGCGGCGGCGTCCGCCTACGACGCGATCCCGTTCAACTCCCGGGGGCGCCTCGTCGACCTCGTCCTCCGCCACGCGACGGTCCACGGGGGGCGCGGCCTGCCACCGTTCCACGCCGACGTCGCCTTCGTCCGCCCGCGCCCCTTCGCGGGCGAAGGGCGGCGCCTCGACGCGGCGGTCGTGACGGGCGTCGGCGACCTCGACCACCTCCGCGGCCTCGCCGACGTCGACGCGACGGGCGTCGTCGTCGCGCCGGCGCCCGCGGGCGGCCCGGACGCGTGGCGCAAGACGCTCGCGGGCCTCTCCGAGCGCGGCCTCGCGAAGGACGGTCTCCTCCTCCTCGACGACGAGGGTCTCGCGCGCGAGTCGAAGGCGTGGGCCGGCGGCCTCGCGATCACCCCCTGGGCGGAGGTGGACCTCGTCCTCCTCCGGAAGACGGAGGGGGGCTTCGCCGTCGACGGGTTCGTCCGCGAGGGGGCCCGGGCGAAGTAGGCCGGACGGGCCCGGCACGACGCGGCCCGGTCAGGGCTCGGGGGCGCAGACGGGGCCCCCCTTGTCGAAGACGATCCTCCACTTCCCCGGACCCTCGCGCCGCCAGATCGACGTGAACGTGCCCGAGACCCTTCCGTCGGGCTCGCGGACGAGGCCCGTGCTGAGCGCGAGCGTCCCGGAACCGAGCACCTCGACCTGCGCCGGGCCCCAGGAGAAGGGCGCGTCCTTCCCCTCGTAGTACTTCTTCCAGTGCGTCGCGACGGCCTCGGGGCCGCGGATCGCCTTCTCGCCCGAGAAGAAGACCGTCTCCTCCGAGAGGAACGACCGGAACGCGGCGTGGTCGCGGTCGGCCATCGTCTTCGCGAAGGCGCGCTCGGTCGCGAAGACCTCCTCGCGAAGCGCGGCCCCGGACGAGGCCGGAGGAGCGCTGGCGCAGCCGGAGGCGGCGACCAGGAACAGGGCCGGGGCGAGCCCGGCGCGTCGGGAGCTCATGGGAACCTCCCCTCGAAGCCTATCCGCGCCCCCGCCGCCGGGGAAGCGGGCCGGGCCGCCGGTGACGGGCGTCACGCGCCGCGCTCCGTGCTCGTCCCGCCGCCCGTGCCGGGAATAGGATGCCCGATGGCCGATCGGGATCGATCGGGCTCGGAGGTGACGGAATGGGCGACGAAGGATCCGGGGTCGACCTCTTCTACAGCTTCGCGGGAGCGTTCGGAAACGCGGTCTTCCTCTGGAGCGTGAGCGACGCCATGAAGGCGATCACGGACCGGATCTGGACGGCGATCCCGAAGGACGGCCTGCCGGGAGCGGGCGTGCTCGTCGCCGTCAAGTACGCCAGGGCGCGGAACCCGAACCCCGACCTGCCGGGGACGACGGACTACGTCAAGGGCGCGCAGGTCGTCGCGGGAGGGCACAACCCTGTCGGGAGCACCTTCGCGAAGACCGAGGCGAGGAAGTTCTACGACCAGCCGAAGATCGACGTGAACCCGGCGTACGGCTACGACTGGGACTACTTCTTCTACTGGTGCGCCAAGGACGTGAA
>JBDIBE010000216.1:0-6020 GCA_039812785.1 Thermoanaerobaculia bacterium
TCGGTGAGCGGGAACGGGAGGAGCGAGGCGAGCCGGCGGCGGATCGCGGCGTCGGCCTCGATCCGCGGCGCGGGGCGCGCCTGCCGCTCCCTCCGGCGCCGCGCGAGGACCGCCTGGAATTCGAGGAGCTCCTCGTACGCGAGGCGGCGCCGGTGGGGCGACGTCCGTTCGGCCCAGGGGCGCGCGTCGGCCTCGCCGCCTGCGCTCCCCGGGAAGTGCGCCTCGCGGAGCGACTCGAGGAGCGGCGGGAGCCCGAGGGAGGCGACGACGTCGGGCGGAAGCCTCTCGGGAAGCTCGGGCGCGGCCTCGGCGAGGGCTCGCGCGACGAGCCGGCGCCGCGTCCGAGGCGGGAGGCCCGGCAGCGCCCTGTAGATCGGAACGACGCGCCCGACGGAGAGGGCGGCGTCCTCGGGGTCCTCCGGCTCCGCCTCGACGTGCGGCGACTCGACGACGAGCCGCCGCTTCTGGACGGCCCTGCCGTGGACGAAGAGGCGCGCCCCGGGGACGACCCACTTCGCGAGCCAGGGCTGGTTGTAGAAGACGAGTCCCACGGAGCCGCTCTCGTCCTCGAGCGTCGCCTCGAAGACCGAGAAGCCGCGCCGCCGCGTCCTCACGAGGCGGGAGGACGCGATCGTCCCGAAGAGGGTCCGGGGCGGCCCGCCGGCGGCGAGGTCGGCGATGCGCGCGAAGCGCGCCCGATCGTCGTGGCGGAGGGGCAGGTCGAGGAGGAGGTCGAGGACGGTCTCGAGTCCCGCTTCGGCGAGGGATCGCGCCCGCGCGGGCCCGATCCCGGGGAGTCCCGCGAGGGTCGCCCCCGGCGCGAGGCGCTCCCCGCGCGCGGCGCGCGCCACGGCTCAGCCCGGCGTGACGCGGAAGGTCAGGTCGACGAGGCCGAAGCGGAGCCGGTCGCCGTCGCGGAGCGGCATCGGCGTGCCGGTGGCGATCCGCTTGCCGTTCACGAAGGTGCCGTTCATCGTCCCGATCTCCTCGACGACGTGGAGCTCCCCGTCCTGCCGGAGGATCTTCGCGTGCCTCCGGGAGACGGAGCGCGGGCCGTCGAGGTTCGTCAGGTCGACGTCGGGACGGATCCCGGTGACCGGGTCGATGCGCCCGACGAGCGTCTCCGCTTCGCGGTTCAGGTAGAACTCCTCGACGCCGCCGTCGGCCACGAGGCGGTAGATCTCGTCGCGCGTGCCGGGCCGGTCGAAGAAGTCGGACGACTCGTCGAGCGCCGGCGCCTGCCCGGTCGTCTGCTCGAGGAGGGCCGTCGTCTCGCGAAGGCGGCGCGAGAGCTTCCGCAGCATCCGGACGGCGATCTCGCCGTTGTGCCGGAGCATCTCGTCGAACGTCGACTGGTCGATCTTGACGAGCTCGACGTCGGTCTTCGCGATCGCGTCCGCGGTCCGCGGGACGTCCTCGAGGATCGACATCTCGCCGAAGAAGTCGCCCTTCTCGAGGACGGCGAGCGGCTTCAGGCCGTCCTTCACCCTCTTGGCGATCTCGACCGAGCCCGACTGGATGACGAACATCTCGGTCCCGACGTCGCCCTCGGAGAAGATCGTCGCCCCCGCAGGGCGCTTGACGATGAAGTCCTCGAAGCTCGCGGCCCCGCCGCCCGACTTCAGCACGACTTTCACGAGACGAACTCCTCCTCGAAGGCGAGCGTGCGCGACGCGCCGTCCCATGACGCGCGGGCTCCGACGGGGAGCGGCACGTTCGGGCCCGTGTGGCCGAACGGCAGGCCCGAGGCGACCGGGACCCCGAGCGGGGCCAGCCGGTCGAGGAGGAGATCCCGGAGCCTCCCGGGGTCCTCGGCGCCGCCGAACGTCACGCGTGTCATCGAGCCCGTGATGATACCGGCCGGACGGCCGAGGCGGCGCGAGGAAAGCAGCGTCCCGAGCATCCGGTCGACTCGGTAGGCCTCTTCCCCGACCTCCTCGATGAAGAGGAGCGCGCCGTCGTAGTCGAACTCCCAGGGGCTCCCGGCGAGGGCCGCGAGGAGCGACAGGCAGCCGCCGACGAGCGGCCCTTCGGCCCGTCCCGGGACGAGGACGTCCGCCTCGCATGCGACGAGGCGGGACGGCGCCCGTCCCTCGAGGAGGGCCGGGAACCAGTCCGCCGTGAGGGGGTCGAGCGGCCGCGCGAGGTCGGCCGCGACCATGGGCCCGTGGATGGAGACGAGGCCGCAGCGCTCGCGGAGGAAGGCGGAGAGGGCCGTCAGGTCGGAGAAGCCGCAGTGGAGCTTCCCCGTCTCCGCGAGGGCCCGGGCGGGCAGCCGGGCGAGGAGGCGCGTGACGCCGTAACCGCCCCGGGCAAAGAGGACCGCCTCGACGTCCGGGTCCTCGACGAGGGCGAGGTAGCCGGCGAGCCGGGCGTCGTCTCCGCCGGCGAGCCCGAGGAGCGGCTCGCGCTCCAGCACGTTCGGGGCGAGGCGGACCCTGTAGCCGAACGATTCGAGAGCTGCCGCTCCGGCGGCGAGGTCCTCCTCGCGGACGGGCCCGGAGAGGGCCGCCACCCCGACGACGCTCCCTCGGCCGAGACGCCTCGGGAGGCGCAGAGGCGCCGTCACCCGATCCTGTTCCTGGGGTCGCTGAACCAGCGCGCCCAGTCGGCGGCGCTCCCGCCCGGGTCGCGCTTGTCCTCCTCGCGGACGGCCTTCGTCCTCAGCCGCTGGGCGCCGGTCTGGCGGAAGGCCAGCACCGGCTGGGTCCGCCCGCCGGCGGCGTCGACCGACTCCGACAGGACCCGGTCGTCCGTGACGACGGTGACCCCGCGCGGGTCGCGCGCCTCCCGGACCCGCCTCACGATCTCCTCGTCCGCGCTCCTCGGTGCGGCGTAGACGACGGTGACGTCGCCGAGCTGCTGCACCTTCGGGCGGCCGTGGTCGGGGGGACCGTCGAAGACGACGACGAGCCTCTTCCGCCTCGTCCGGGCGAGGTCAGACAGCTCGCGGACGAGCGTCTCGCGCGTCACGCCCCTCTGCCCGAGGAGGTTGTTGCCGTCGATCAGGTCGGACACGCCGGAATTCTAGAAGAAGTGACTCGGGCCGGACTGTAAGCCGGATTCTGTGACCGGTCGGCTCGCGCCTTCCGGCCGGCGATCATTCCTCTGGGCCCGCGCCTCTCGGCGGGGCTCGAGCAGCCTACCCGGGAACGTCGCCTCTCGGCGCGGGGGCGAGCCCCCCTTCCGTCCCCCTATTCGGCCTTGCTCCGCGTGGGGTTTGGCCTGCCGACCCCGTTGCCGGGGTTCGCGGTGCGCTCTTACCGCACCTTTTCACCCTTGCCGCGATCCCTTTCGGGCGGCGCGGCGGTATGTTTTCTGTGCCACTTTCCTTCGGGTCGCCCCGACCGGGATTTCCCCGGCACGCTGCTCGCTGGAGTCCGGACTTTCCTCCCCTCTTTCGGTCGAGACCGTCCGAGCGGCGATCGCCCGTCCGGCCCGAGTCGGCCCGAGGATACGCGAGGGGGCGGGGTTCAGGCGCTCCCGACGCCGGGAGGCGCCGGGAGCGCGTCCGCCACGGGCCTTCGGCGGCGGCGGCCGAAGAGGTTGACCCCGCGGGCGAGCTTCGGGACGCAGAGGAGGCAGAGGGCGAGGACGGTCATCGCGAGGACGAGCGCCACGAGGGGCAGGAAGACCGACACGATCGCCTGGAGGACGGCGAGGATGTCCTCGGCGAGCGAGAGCGCGATGTTGGCGACGCCCGCCGTCAGGGCCGTCGACGTGAGGCGGGCCGTGCTCTTCATGACGTGCGCGGCGAGGGCGGCCAGACCGCCTCCCCCGCCCGCGAGGACGGTGAGGGCGGTCTCGTTCGTCGGAGCGACGGCGGCGACCGCGAGGAGCCCTCCCGCGAGCGGCCGGACGACCGTGTGGACGGCGTCCCACAGGTGGTCGAGGACGGGGATCTTGTCGGCGAAGAACTCGAGGACGTAGAGCCCGGCGAGGACGGCGAGGACCGTCGGCTCCGAGAGGACCTGCGCGATCGCGCCCGGGAACTCCTCGGGGAAGAGCCGCGCGATCAGCCCGTAGACGAGGAGGACGGCGTAGGCGTTCAGCCCGGCGCCGGCCGCGAGCCCGAGGCCCGTCCCGAAGTACCCGACCGTCTCGACCACGCGGCAAGCATAGCGCCGCGGCGACCGCTCAGCGAGGCTTCGTCGCCGCGATCTCGGCGAGGGCCTTCGTCGCCTTCTTGTTCGTCGGGTCGAGCTTCAGCGCCTCCTTGAGGGCCTTCACGCGCTCGGTCTCGTTCCTCTCCGCGGCGCAGGCGTCCGCGAGGGCCAGCCAGATCTCGACGCTCTCGGGGATCTTCGCGGCGGCCCGGCGGAGCGTCTCGGTCGCCTGCTTGATCCACTTCGGGTTCCGGGACTGGATCTTCGCGAAGAAGATCCAGTACTCGGCCTTCTCGCCGTCGAACTCGACCGCGGACCGCATCATCTCGTAGGCGGGGTAGAAGTCCTCGGCCTCGACGAGCCTCCGGGCGCGCTCGTAGTTGGCCTTCGCGACCTGCTTCTGGACCTCGCGCGTCGGCTCGCCGAAGCTGACCGGCGCCGAGATCGTCCCGCGGTTGAGGGTACGGTCGTACTCCTGGCGCGAGGCGGGAGTCGCGAAGGCGCGGTCGGCCTCGCGGACCTTCCCGAAGAGGGACTCGAGCGCCTCCGCGGCGTCGCCCAGCGTCGCCCGGACGACGTTGTCGGGATGGAAGAGCTTCGCGCGTTCGTGAACGGCCCGGCGCACGTCCGGGTCGGGCGTCTCGTCGCCGACGCCGAGGACGTCGTAGGCGTTGATCCAGTCGAGGCGCCGGTAGGTGTTCCAGACGACGCGCCGGTGCTGCTCGAGGATCTCGGAGAGGCGCGGGCTCGGGGGCGCCCCGGCGACCTCGGCGTTCAGCGTGGCGACCCCCGTCGGCGCCGGGAACGCGTCGGGCTTTCCGGCCTTCGCCGGGAAGGCGACGAGCCCCGCGTCGACGAGCCTCTCGAGGACGCGCGCGTCGAGGCAGACGTCGGAAGCGGGCTTCGTCCCGTCGACGGCGTCGAGCGCCTCGGCCTCCTCCGGCGTCACCGTGACGCACTGGTAGCGGAAGAGGAGATCGGGAGAGAGGACGGGCTTCGCCTTGGGGTCGAAGCGCGGCGCCGCGCCCAGGATCGGCGGGAGGCGCCGGAGCCCCTCGAGGAGGAGCGAGCCGGTCGTCTGGTCGAACGCGGACGGGACGTCGGGCGGCTCTTCGAGCGGGACGACGCTGTACGTGCCGGACGTCAGCTGGAACGACGAGTAGAGGATCTTCTCGGCGAGGGCCCTGACGCAGGCGTCGGCGACGTAGGGGGCGACGGCGCCCGAGTCGCGCAGGGCGTGCGCGAGGCCGCGGCCGGGGTCGGCGAGCGCCTTCTCGAACGCGGAGAAGAGGACGGACTCGTCGGCGAGCCCGAAGGCCCTGAGGAGCTCCCCGACGAGCTGGGCCTCTCGGTTGGACGAGGCCGAGACGAGCCGCCCCCTCTGGAACCAGAAGCTCCGCTCTTCTCCGCGGTGCGCGACGAGGACCTGGAGGTGCTTGCGGGAGGCGTACGCGCCGCGGAAGACCTCGGCGAGGCTCGTCTTCTCGAGCGTGCCGCCCGACAGGATGCCGCCCCCGTTCTTGGACGTGCTCATCGAACGGGGATTCTAACGGCCGTTGTCCTTTCGGGAAGCCCTCCAGCGCTCGATCCGGGCGGCCGCCCCCTTTCCGGCCGCGGCGGCGAGCGCGTCGCCGGTGGCGGCGAGGACGGCCTCGGCGCCGCCGAAGGCCGCGAGGAGCCGGCGCACGGTCGCGGGCCCGAGGCCGGGCACCTCGAGGAGCGGGCTCTCGAGCGCCCGTCGCGAGCGCGCCCTCCGGTGGTGCTTCAGCCCGAACCGGTGCGCCTCGTCGCGCACGCGCTGGAGCAGCTTCAACCCCGCGTTGCGTCGCGGCAGGACGACGGGCGTCGAGCGGCCCGGGACGAAGACCTCCTCCTCTCGCTTGGCGAGGCCGACGGCCGGCAGCTCGATGCCGA
>JBDIBE010000217.1:0-5961 GCA_039812785.1 Thermoanaerobaculia bacterium
GGGCGGAGCGCCAGCGCGTTCTGCGGCGGGGCCGGGCGGCCGGCGCCGCGCGCGGCGTGCTCGGCCGCCATCGAGCGGAACGCGTCCATGAGCCGCTCGACCTCGCCCTCCATGCGCGAGAGGCGGGCGCGGAGGTCGAGGATGACCTCCACGCCCGCGAGGTTCACGCCGAGGTCGCGCGTGAGGGTCAGGATGATCTCCAGCCTCTCGACCGTCTCGCGATCGTAGAGGCGCGTGTTCCCCGACGAGCGGGGGGGCCGGATGAGCCCCTCCCGCTCGTAGAGGCGGAGCGTCTGGGGATGGACACCGAACTTCTCGGCGACGACGCCGATCAGGACGTAGTCGTCGCGCCGGGTCCTCCCCCGTCCCGAGCCGTCGCGCGCGCCTCCGTTCACGGCGTCACTTCTTCTCGTCGACGACCTCGGCGTCGATCACGTCGTCGGCGGGCTTGCCGGGGCCCGGGGACGACGCGCCCGCCGCCGCGCCCGCGTCGGGCGCCGGGGCGGTCTTGTAGAGCGCCTCGGCGACCTTGTAGCTCGCCTTCTGGACCTCCTGCGCGGCCTTGTGGAGGGCCTCGGCGTCGTCGGGCTTCGTCTCGAGCACCTTCTTCGCGTCGGCGACGGCCGCCTCGATCGCCGTCTTGTCCGCCGCGGGGACCTTGTCGGCGTTCTCCGAAAGGAGCTTCTCCGTCGCGTAGACGATCGAGTCGAGCTGGTTCTTCGCCTCGACGGCCTCGCGCCGCTTCTTGTCCTCGGCCGAGTGCGACTGGGCCTCCTTCACCGCCCGCTCGACCTCGTCCTTGGCGAGGCCCGAGGAGGAGGTGATCGTGATCTTCTGCTCCTTGCCCGTGCCGCGGTCCTTCGCGGTGACGTGGAGGATGCCGTTCGCGTCGATGTCGAACGTCACCTCGATCTGCGGCATGCCGCGCGGGGCGGGCGGGATCCCGACGAGGGAGAAGACGCCGAGGAGCTTGTTGTCTCCGGCCATCTCCCGCTCGCCCTGGAGGACCTTGATCTCCACGGAGGGCTGCCCGTCGGAGGCCGTCGAGAAGACTTCGCTCTTCTTCACCGGGATCGTCGTGTTCCGCTCGATGAGCTTCGTCATCACGCCGCCGAGCGTCTCGACGCCGAGGGAGAGCGGCGTGACGTCGAGGAGGAGGAGGTCCTTCACGTCGCCCGCGAGGACGCCCCCCTGGAGCGCCGCGCCGACGGCGACGACCTCGTCGGGGTTCACCCCCTTGTGGGGCTCCTTGCCGAAGAAGTCCTTGACGATCTGCTGGATCTTCGGCATGCGCGTCTGGCCGCCGACGAGGACGACCTCGTCGATCTTCGTCGCGTCGAGGCCGGCGTCCTTGAGCGCCTGCCGGCAGGGGGCGATCGAGCGCTGGAGGATGTCGTCGACGAGCTGCTCGAGCTTCGCCCGCGTCAGCTTCAGGCTCATGTGCTTCGGGCCGGAGGCGTCCGCCGTGATGAACGGCAGGTTCACCTCCGACTCGAGCGTCGTCGAGAGCTCGATCTTGGCCTTCTCGGCGGCCTCCTTCAGGCGCTGCATCGCCATCGGGTCCTTCGAGAGGTCGATCCCCTGGTCCTTCTTGAACTCCGCGAGGAGCCAGTCGACGATCCGCTGGTCGATGTTGTCGCCGCCGAGGTGCGTGTCGCCGTTCGTCGACTTGACCTCGACGACCCCCTCGCCGACCTCGAGGATCGAGATGTCGAAGGTGCCGCCGCCGAAGTCGTAGACGGCGATCGTCTCGTTCTTCTTCTTGTCGAGGCCGTAGGCGAGCGCCGCGGCCGTCGGCTCGTTCACGAGCCGCTCGACCTTCAGGCCGGCGATCTGCCCGGCGTCCTTCGTCGCCTGGCGCTGGGCGTCGTTGAAGTAAGCCGGGACCGTGATGACCGCCCGCTCGACCTTCTCCCCGAGATGGGCCTCGGCCGCCTCCTTGAGCTTCGTCAGGATCTGGGCGGAGATCTCCGGCGGGGACATCTCCTTCCCCCCCAGGGTCACGCGCGCGTCGCCGTTGGCCGAGCGCTGGACCTTGTAGGGGACCATCTTCATCTCTTCGTTGACCTCGTCGTAGCGGCGCCCCATGAACCGCTTGATCGAGTAGACGGTGTTCTCCGGGTTCGTGACGGCCTGGCGCTTGGCGACCTGCCCGACGAGCCGCTCGCCCGACTTCGTGACCGCCACGACGGACGGGGTCGTCCGGCCCCCCTCGGAGTTCGCGATGACCTCCGCGGAGCCCCCTTCGAGGACGGCCACGACGCTGTTCGTCGTCCCGAGGTCGATGCCGATGATCTTGCTCATCCTGATTCCTCCGGGCCTCGAAAGGCCCACGAGGAATCTAGAATATTAGCGCATCGTTGTCAAGTCCGCGCAAAGAGAAATCTTCATCGCCGCAGAAGACTTGGCGTAACTCACCTCAGGATAATGATTTCCTTGCCGCCGGAGGTCGATCCGGTCGACCCTGCCCCGCCTTCCTGGACGGCATGGGCGAAGAAGAGGTCGGTGTCCGTCTTCCCGTCCGCGTCGAACCCGGCGAGGTAGTACTTGCCGGTGTCGTTCTGGAGGATGTACCGGTAGGGCCGCCCCCACGGGTCGAGGAGGTCTCCCTTCGAGAGGAGGCCCGCGTTCACGATCGCGATGGGCGCGTCCGGGAACTTCCCCTGGGTGAGGTAGAAGGCGTCGATCGCCTCGGAGAGGCGCCGGAGGCGCGTGAGGGAGACGGCCTTCTGGAACTCCTCCACGACGAACACTCGCCGCGGCGGGACCGAGAAGAGGTTCAGCGCGTTCCGGCTCTGGAGCATCAGCCCGCCGACGAGGAGAAGACCGAGGACTCCCGCGACGAGGATCGGGATCACGGGCCGGCCGGGGCGGGCCACCGGGACCTCGATCGAGATCGCCCCGGTCTCGTCGACGACTCCGACCCTCCGCACCTCCTCGATGAGGCCGCGGCTCAGGAGGTCGAAGAACGCCTTCGTCCCCTCGAAGTCGGAGAGGAAGGTCCGGTCGATGATGTCGCTGATCTTCCGGCGCCCGTCGACGAGCTGGTAGCACGCCCACTCGGCCTTCGAGATCCGGATCGGCTCGTCCCGCCGGACACGCCCGGAGTGGGTGACGTCCCCGATCTCCTCGACGTCGTCCTCGTCCGCCGGCTCGACCCGCTGGCCCACGGGGACCCTCTGGTAGACGAGCTCGGGCGAGCGGACGACCTTCTGGATGATCGGCCACTCGTCGATCATCCGGGCCCCCTCCATCAGGAGGCTCTCGACCTGGATCGGCCGGACGAAGTCACGGTCGTAGTCGATCCGGTCCTGCTGGTCGAAGACGTAGTCGCCGTCCGTCCAGCGGAAGAGGCCGTAGGCGATCTTCCGAACCTGGGCGTCGAGCCCGGAGCGGAGCTGGTCGGCGTCGCAGAAGCCGTTCTTCAGGAGGATGAAGCCGAGCCGCTGGAGCGTCTGGCCCTGGATCTCGAGCGCCTTCGCGAGCCCCTCCGGAGAAAGGCTCCGCGTCTTGACGAGAAGCGTCCCGAGACGCGTGTCGAGCCGGCGGGCCTGGGACTCGGCCGAGACGAGCGCCCCGCCGTCGAAGCCGAGGATGACCGTGTCGTCGGAGCTGCGGAGCGTCAGCAGGCCCGTCTTCTTCTGAAGCGAGATGAGCTGGAGGATGTCGGGGAGGGCGAAGTCGTGGAGGGTCCCTTCGAGCGCCACGGCGTTACCCCTTCCTCGCCGCGAGCTGGCCCGCCGCCCACGCGCCGACGGCGACGAGAGCCCAGAGGACCGTTCCCGCGAGGATCGGCCCGGCCCCGGGGCGCGGCGAGAGGGCGAGCCGGTTACGGAGCGTCGCCGCGAGGATCGCCAGCGCGAACGGGGCGAGGATCGCCGCGGCGCGCCCGACCCTTCCCTCGAGGAACGGCTCGCCGCCGGGGAGGACGACGTTGAGGGCCTTCCGCAGGCGCTCCTCGACTCCCTGCCGGCGCTTGGCCTCCTCGACCTTCCTCATCTTCGTCTCGATGGAGACGCCGTCCTTCTTGAGGTAGACGTGGACGCACTGCGAGCAGAGGAGCGGGCTCTCGCCGGGAGGCTTGCAGAGGGGGCAGAACGTCCTGCCGCACTTCTGGCAGGCGAGGGCGTATCCCATCCGCTTCCGACGCCAGCCGTCGAGCGCGAGGGCGGCCGCGATCGCGAACGGGACCGCGACGGCGAACGGCACGGCCCACGCGCGGAGTTCCCCCCCGACGTGGAAGTGCCCGAGGACACGGCGGCTCCGGCTGTCGTGCTTGAGGACCGCGATCTCCTGCCGCGCCTCTTCGACGGAGTAGCCCGCCGAGACGACCTTCACGAGCGTCGGGTTCTCGAGGAAGCGCGTCACGAGGGCGTTGTCGAGCGCCCGGGCCTCGGTCAGCTTCTCCTGCGCCTCGACGGTCCGGAACGTCTCGCCGTAGACGAGCGAGAGGTTGTAGCGCGCCCGCACGTCGCGCGGGTCGCGCCGGAGGGCCTCCTGGAAGTCCTCCTGGGCGGCGCCGAAGTCGCCGTCGACGAACCGGATGTTCCCCCTGTTGATGAGGGCGCGCACCTCGGCGGGGGAGACCTGCGCGGCGGCGGTGTACTCGGCGACGGCCCGGTCGTTCTGGCCGAGCTGCTGGTAGAGGCAGCCGAGGAGGAACCGGATGTCGGCGTCCTCCGGGTAGAGGTTCTTCACCGACTCCAGGTCGTCGAGGACCCGCTGGTCGTAGCGCTTCTCCTGGAGCGCCTCCGCGCCGCGGAGGACCGGAGAGGCCGACAGGGCGAGGACGCCCGCGGCGCCGTCGAGCGCGGGGCCGAGGAGGACGAGCGGCAGGAGGCCCGCGAGCGCCGACCAGCGCGCCGCCCTCTCGGCGTAGCCGAACGACAGGACGAAGAGCCAGAGGAGGAGCCAGCCGACGTCGAGGGAGAGGAAGAGCGGGAGGAGGAAGACCGCCGCCGCGGCGACGGCGTCGGCCGGGCGCGGGAGCCAGCGGGAGAGGAGCTCCGTGAGGTCGTGGTGGAGGAGCCGGGCGCTCCCCGCCGAGAGGAGGACCACGAAGGCGACACCGACGGCGGCGAGGGTGAGGACGAGGAGGAGCGACGTCCGGACGGCGGCGATCCGCCTCCCCTCGAGGTCGACGAGGACGGCCCGGATCGCGCCGGCGAGCTCCTTCGGCACGCCGGCGCCTCCCTGCGCGATCGCGAGGGAGACGCGCGACCAGCGCGCCTCGGGAAGGTCGGGGTCGAGGAGGACGGCGGCGTCGAGCGCCCACCGGGCCTTGTCGCCGTTCCCCTGCTCCAGCTCCCGCCGCGCCATGAGGGTCGCGGCGACGGCGAGGTCCGTCAGGCGCTTCAGGCCGATCTTCTTCGCGTGCTTGACGATCTCCTGGACCTTCTGCGCGGCGAGGACGGGGTCCCCTTCCTCGTGGGCGGCGAGCCAGGCGAACCACTCGCCGCGGACCTCGCGCCGGAACCTCGTCTCCGTCGCCTCTCCCGGCGCCTGCAGGACCTGCGCCGCGGCCGGAAGGGCCGGGGCGAGGACGACGAGGAGAAGGAACGCCGCGGCGCGGCGCGCCGCGCCGCAGAGATGGCCGAGCCCCGTAGTCCGGTGCATCGGCGCCCGCCGGGTCAGCCTCGCGGCCTCGGAGGCGGAGGCACGCCGCCGCCCTTGGCCTGCGCAGCGAGCCGCGCGAAGACGAGCTGGAGCTCGCCGAGGAGCCCCTCGAGCGCGTCGGTCTCCTCGAAGGAGAGCCGCCCGCGGGTCTTCTCGCGGAGCGCCATGAGGGAGTCGATGATCTCGCGGGAGGCGCCGAGGTCGACCGAGCGCCGGCCGGTGGCCGGGTCGGGGATCCCCTGCAGGTAGAGCGACGCGGTCTGCGCGAGCATGTCGAGGAGGCGGAGGAAGGCCGGGCTCGTCGTCGCCGCGTCGGCCGGCTCCGGGGGCGCGGCGGGCGGCGCC
>JBDIBE010000218.1:0-5954 GCA_039812785.1 Thermoanaerobaculia bacterium
ACCGGCACGATCTGGCTGGCTTCGACCAGCTCCGCCGAGTCCTTTCGAAGGGTCGCGACGCCGCGGAGGCGCTCGCCGAAGTTCTGAGGTCGGAGCAGGAGGCGCGAAGCCTCTCGGCCCGAGGGCTTCTCGGCCACTTCGCCGGGACCGCGAGCTACGCGCGACCCTGGCTCGCCGCGACGTTCGAGAGCGCCGGCGCGGGGGAGGCGCCGGTCCTCGAGCTTCGCAAGCTCAACGGGATCACCGGCGTCACGTACCTCGCCCATTCCGCCGGCGATCCGCGGGCTCTCCGCTCGCTCCCATTCGGCGAGGTGCTCGACGTCCTCGACAGCTCGACCGGAGGCCGTGCGCCGCTCGCCGTCGTCGGGCGCCTCTCGTCCGAGGCGGGATACGCGGTCGTCGTACACGGCCCCGCGGCCGGCGCCGCGATGCCTGTCGCGCTCTCGCTCCTCGCGCCCGCCCCGACCGGGACCGGGTTCGTCCGGGTCGACTACCCGCCGTTCGCCGTGCCCGCGGGGGAAGCCTGGGCCGTAGAGGCCGTCCGCGCGATCGGCGACCCGGGGCCCGTCGCCTTCGAGCTGCGACACCTCGCGACGGGAGCGCCCGTCGCGGGCGCCCCCGGGCCGACGGTACAGGCCGTCGGCCTGCCGCCCTTCCGAGTCGTCGGAGCTCGCCAGGACTTCCGCCTCGACCCTTACGGCTCAGGCGTCTGGTATCTCTTCAACCGGCCTCCCTCGCGTGCGGACGCGGAGGAGGGAGAACGGTACGAGGTCGAGACGTCCTTCCGGGGCCTCGATACGACGGCCTCGGGGACGGTCCTCGAGCGCTCGACGACGTTCCGGGCCGCATCCGCGCACCTTCAGCCTTCGAGCGAGCGGGTCGTGGCGGTCCGATTCGCGATGCCCGTGTCGGCGATCGTCGCGGCCCACGACGGCCTGCCGGTGATGACGCACTCCCACCGGATCGTCGGCGCCGGGATCGCGGACACTCTCGGCAACACTCTCGGCGGGCCTGTGCCCGCGATCGGCATCGACGAAGCCCACATGGGGGGGCTGGTCGAAGGCCGGGTCGTCCGAGGAACGGGCGAGCCCGTTCCCGGTGCGGCCGTCCAGCTCATTCGCGACCGCGCCGTGGCCTCGAGCACGGGCCTCGACACACAGGTCGTCCACGACCTCGTCGCCGAGCTCACGACGGGAGCTGACGGCCGCTTCTTCTTCCCGTTCGTCGAAGAGCCGATCCTCCCGGTCCCGAGGCCGCCCGAGATGGGGTCCGTTCAGGCTGGATTCCGGGTCCGGGCGATCGTGCCGCCGGGGGCGGGCCTCCTCGCCGTCGAGGAGCGAGAGGAAGTCGCCTCGGTCATCCGCCTCGCGTCGCGCCTGGCGCGCGTGAACATCGCCTTCCTCGGTCGAGGAACCGTCACGGGGTCGGTCCTGTACGACGACGGCGCGCCGGCGAGCGGTGCTGCCGTCACCGCGGCGAGCACGATCTTTACCGAGGCCCGCTCCGCCGTCGCAGGCCCCGACGGCGTTTTCCGGATCGACGGCCTGCCCGTCGGGCCGATCACGCTCTCCGCGCGCGACGAATCGGGGCACGCGACCTACGCGACCGTTTCGATCGACGGGACAGGCGACGTCGCCGTGTCGACGCTCCGGCTGGAGCGGTCTCGACAGGTCCCGACGGGGACCGTGACGGGCCGCGTCCTCGTGAGACGCGAGGCCGGAACCGGCCCGCTCGTGGAGGCAGCCGCCGGAGCGGCCGTGACCGTCTACTCCTCGGGTGCGGCATTCGGGCACGCGACGATCGGAGCCTCGGGCCTCTTCCGGTTCGCCGGCGTTCCCGCAGGCCGCGTCACCGTGCAGGCCGCGGATTTCTCGGTCTCTCGGACGCCCTCCCTCGTCGACCTCGACCTCGCGGCTGATGGAAGCGCGGACGTCAGCCTCACGCTCGCCGCGTCCGCGCCTCGCGCCGTGGCCGGTCGTGTCCTGTACCGGGATCCTCTCTCCCAGAGCGACCTTCCCGTCGCCGGTGCCACCGTCCTCGTGGAAGGTCCCGGGGCGTATGCCTTAACGGACTCCGCCGGGGAATACAGGATTGACGGAATCCCGGCGCAGGGCGACGGAGAGGCGCCGTACGTCGTCCGGGCGATCGACTTCACGCGGAGCGTGGAAGGGACGACGCGAGTCGCCGTGACCGACGCCTCCCCTGATCCCGTTCCGGCGGCCACCATCCTCCTCTCCGGAGGCGCTCCGGGGGCGATCGACGGCGTCGTTCTGGATCCCCTCGGGCGGCCGGCAGCGGGAGTGGCGGTGACGCTCCTGCCGATCGGCGAGACGACGACGAAGGGCGACGGCACGTTCTCCTTCGAGGACGTCCCGACCGGCCGCTACACCGTAGCGGCCCACAGAGGGACCGGCCTCGAGCCCGAGGCCGTCGGCTGGATCGGGGAGGCGCCGGCGAGCGTCCTGCTCCCGGGGCATCGGGCCTTCGCGACGATCCGCCTGCGAGGCGCCGGCACCGTTCGCGTGAGGACGCGGACGGCGTCGGCGGGCGTCCGAAGCCCGGTCCTTTACAAGCCGACCTGGTTCAGCCCGAAGGAGCTCGTCATCCGACAGAAGGCCGCCGCGATCGAGGCGTCGACCGACGACGAGGGCCGCCTGACGCTGATGCTGCCGGTCGGGCCGATCGAGGTCTCCGCGTCGAACCCGTTCCACGGCACGGCTAGCTACAGGGGCGCGATCGGCTTCGCCGGGCAGCAGCTCGACGTCGACCTCGTCTTCGAGGAGGCCTCGACGGTGGCCGGCGTCGTCGTCGACGTCGACGGCGTCACACCCGTTCCCGGATTCGAGGTCTCCCTCGATGCCGCTGGAATGCTGCCCCAGACGCAGCAGACGGACCCGCTCGGCGCGTTCCGGTTCGAGCTCGTGCCGCCGGGAGGCGTGGCGGTGACGGCTCACGGCTGGCGAGGTTCGACCGAACGCCGGGGACGGACGTACGGGCGGATCTCGGAGCCGGGTCAGGTGCTCGAGCTCGTCGTTCGGCTGAAGCCAAAGGGAACCGTGCGCGGGCGCGTCGTGGAGGAGTCGGCGCCGGGCGTGCGGACGCCGCTGGTCGGAGCGCAGTTCACCCTTCGCGAGGACGACTTTCCGAACCGGAGGTTCCCCGAGGCGCCGGGCCACGCCGTTGCCGGAAGCGACGGTCGTTTCGAGGTCTCCGGGGTTTCGGCCGGACGCATCACCGTCGTCGCGCGCGATCCCGGCCAGGTGGCCCGGCAGGGGAGCCTCCACGGTGAGATCCGCGCCGACTTCGAGGTCCTCGACGTCGGCGACGTCGTTCTCTCGGGCCAGGTCGCGGATCTCACCGTGCTCGTGCGCGACCCTACGACGGGCGCCCCGGTCCCGGACGCGCAGGTCACGCTCTCGAACGGCGAGGCGACCGTCGCGGGAGCCGACGGACGGGCTTCCTTCGCAGCCCTCCCGCTTGGGACCTGGACTCTTCACGCCTTCCACGCGCCGACCGGGCGCGGGGGGCGCCTGAGCGACGTCCGCCTCACGACGGCGGGTCAGCCCCTCGAGGTCGTCGTCCTCCTCGACCAGCGCGGCCGCGTCTCGGGCAAGCTCTTCGACGACGCCGCCCGGACCGCCCCGATCGGAGGGGGGACCGTGCGCCTTCAAGGCACCGTGAACGGGCGGCTCTGGGGTGCCTCGGTCTCGGCTCTCGCCTCGACGAGCCGCGAGGCCGGCTCTCTCGGCGCGTTCGTCTTCGATGGCCTCCCGGTCGCGAGCTATTCCGTCGTCGCCGGCATCGAGGCGAGCGATCGGCAGGCCTCGGAGAGCGTGACGCTCACTCCGACGGCGCCGGAGGCGGACGTCGCGCTCGTCCTCGAGCCCGTGAGGGAAGTCTGGGTCCGCCTCTTCTCGAAGGAGCAGGCGCGCGGCCTCGTTGAGGTGAACCCTGATCCGGTCGCGGGCGACGGGGTCTTCTCGGTCTCCTACGGCCGTCTGCGAGACGCTGGCGGGAACCCCGTCCCTCTCGCGTCGCGCCTCGCTCCCGACGTCCCGTATCCCGGTCATGCCTACCTGTTCTCCGGGGTCCTGGCCGCCAGGAGCTTCTGGGTCGGAGCCTCCGAAGCGAGCGGAGAGCAGCGTCGCACGGTCGTCGATTCCGCGGCGATCGCGTCGAGCGGCTCGGGCACGAAGGTGGACCCCTATCGCGTGGTCCTGAAGGCCCGGGGCCTCGTTCGCGTCTCCGTCCGCGACGCGGCCGGGGTCCCGGTCGGCGGCGCAAGCGTCCGTCTTCATGCCGCGAACGGTACGTGGGAAGCGGCCGCGGACGGCGCCGGCCGGGCGGCGTTCGCCGCCGTCGAGGAAGGGACGGTCAGCGTGGCCGCGTTCCTGCCGGGGTCTCCCCTCGGCGCGTCCGCATCGCGCACGCTCCGGTGGGACGACGAGATCGTCGACGTCGACCTCTCTCTCGCTCCGGTCGTCGCGGCCTCCGGCATCGTCTACGAGCCCCCGGCCGACGACGCTTCGGGAGGCGAACCGACGAGCCTCACGCCGGCGGCGGACGTCCTGGTCCGGATCCACCCTGCCGCAGGAGACGATCAGGTCCTCGTCACGGGCGCGGACGGCACCTTCCGGTTCGGCGGCCTCGCTTCGGGCGCATACGTGCTCACGGCTCAGAGCCTCGACGGCGAGAAGATCGCGACCGCCTCGGGGGCCCTCGGGAACGTCCACGGGACCGACTACGTGCTGCCGCCCATCGTGCTCGACGGGGCTCGTCCCCGGATCCTGACTCTCGCTCCGCCGGACGGGAGCGCGTCCGTCTCGAGGACGGCTCCCGTCGAGATCGTCTTCTCCGAGCCGCTTTCGCCCGCCGTCCTCCCTGCCGGGGCGAGCTCGCCGTATTTCCGCCTCGCGTCCGCGGTCGCGACCGCACCGGGCGCCTGGAGCTCCTCCGTCGACGATGACGGCCGCCAGGTCGTCCGATTCCTGCCGTCGCCGCGCTACGAGAACTCGACGGCCTACACGCTCTGGATCAAGGGCGGGCCGAGCGGGGTCCGGGATCGCGAAGGGCGCCCCCTGACCGATTCGGGCGACGTCGGCACGACCTTCACGACGTCGGACACGGACGGTCCGCGCGTCGTGGGGACCGCCCCTTCGCTCGCGCGCCCCGTCGATCCGGACGTCGCGATTCGCGTCGATTTCGGGGAGGTGCTCGTCTTGACGTCTGCCCAGCTCGAGGCGGCCGTGGTTTTCGAGTGGAAGGCCGCTTCCGGGACCTGGACTCCGTTCCCGGTCGACGTCTCCCTCACTCGCGGCGGCTACTCTATCCTCGTCGGCCAGCCGCACGGCGTAGCCTTCGAGGCCGACTCGCTTCGCCGGCGCCTCACCGTGGCCGGGCTCACGGATGCCGCCGGGAACCCGATGCCCGCCTGGTCGGCGGAGTACCGCGTGTTCGATACGACCGCCCCGGCCGTATCGGTCCCGCTTCCGGCCGGCGCTCCGAGCGGCGATCTCGCAGCTTCGGCGACGTACATCCTGAGCCCTTCGCCGCTCCTCCTCGACGACGTCACCCCGGAGAACCCCTGGGGTGACCTCGAGCGCGTCGAGTACTCCTTCGCGAGCCTCTCCGATCCGGATCGGCCCGCTCCGTCACCAGGAGCCGTCGTCACGTCGCCGCCCTTCGCCTTCGCGTTCGTGGCGAGCTACAGCGGGGACGGCGCGTCTCCAAGGCCGTTCCCGGTGTGGATTCGGGCTTTCGACACGAGCGGGAACGCGAGCGGGGAGATCCGCCTCGAGATGCGCGTCGTCCCGAACGCGCCGCCTACCGTCGGCGCGCTCGACGTCGCGGCGGCGTCACCGGTGGCGGGTTCGTTCTACGCCGGCTCGACGATCGCCGCCACGGCGAGCGGGATCGGCGATGACGGTGATGCGCGGATCACGCTCGTGGCCGAG